>DTSG01000311.1 GCA_012965455.1 Planctomycetaceae bacterium
CGACTAATGAATCGACGATTGGTCACCTGTTAGGGTCCGGAGACTTAATCGTGCATGACAGCCTAGCACATAACAGTATTATTCAAGGCGCGATACTTTCCGGTGCCAGGCGTCGTCCGTTTAAGCATAACGATTGGCAAGAATTGGATGATATCCTCAGCGAAGTACGTCATGAATATCGACGAGTGCTTGTGGTATTAGAAGGCGTCTACAGTATGGATGGCGACTTCCCCGAGCTGCCAAAATTCATTGAGGTAAAAAAACGTCATAAAGTATTCTTGATGGTTGATGAAGCACATTCAATCGGTACCATGGGTGCTCACGGGCGTGGAATTAGTGAACATTTCGATGTGGATGCCCGCGAGGTAGATATCTGGATGGGTACACTCAGTAAAACGTTTGGCAGTTGCGGCGGATATATAGCCGGTACGCATGCGTTGATTGAGTACCTTAAATACACCTCACCAGGGTTCGTTTACAGTGTGGGCTTACCCCCATCGAATGCGGCCGCTGCTCTGGCAGCACTACGACTGCTTGAGGATGAGCCTCAACGGGTTGCTGCCGTCCAACATAATTCGCGATTCTTTTTGGCGGAAGCACGAAAACGAGGATTAAATACAGGTCTCGGAAACAACACGCCCGTTGTGCCCGTAGTGATTGGCAATTCGTTACATGCTTTGCAGTTGTCACATGAACTGTTTGAGAGAGGTATCAATGTGCAGCCGATTCTTTACCCAGCTGTCGAAGAAGCCGCCGCTCGTTTGCGATTCTTTATTACCTCAACGCATAGTGAAGAACAGATCATTCGCACAGTCGATGCAGTTGCGGAAGAGCTGAAAAAGATCGATCCGAAGTATTTAAAATTTAATACCGATGTAGAACCAGTCACCCCCCCAGCCAGCTAATCCGGCGGCCTAGGTCCTGTAGAATTAGTTGACGATACGAAAGAGGGACGTCCTGTAACGGGGACGTCCCTCTTTTGTTACTGTCTACGCTCCGCTGTTATAGGGAACGACTTTACATTATCGATTCAACGTAATTCCGAAACTAAACCCATATGATAGGAGCCGGTCGTTGTTGACATTAATGTCATTGCCACGACCAATCCCTCGTCCATAGTTTAGAATATTAAATCCGAGTTTGAGATTGAAGTCGCGAGTGATTTCGTAAGCCGCTTCTGCTCGAAGTTCGCCACCCCAGACAAATTCATTGTTGTTGAACCAGAGGTTTTGTTCATCGGTAGTTGCAGTGGTTGGTTCTTCACCGGTTCCTACGTCAACGAGTGTTATTTCTTGGAAACGATTTGTGTGTAGCATTTGGTTATTGTGGAATCCAAAGAAGCGGAGTTCACTAGAAAATAACCAGTGGCTTTGCTTTTGGTACCATCGCAGTCCAAGCTGGCCGCCGAACATGTCGTTGCGGAATCGTGCTCGTTCGCGAATGTATTCTTCTATCGCCGCATCATCAGGGCCGGGACTGCCGGGATCATTTGGATCCGGTATTGGAGGCACTGGCAAGCCTGTATCGTCGTAGCGGTTGTACTCAGCATTTTCATAGACGTCGATTAATTTGTCGAAACGTAGTCCGACGAATGGTTCCCAGACGCGGCCCTTGTCGTTTTCTTTTATTCTCCAAGTGCGATTTAATTCCCAGCCAGAAAGGGAAATGGCGTTAATGGAGTCACGTAGAATGTAGTCACGTTGGCCTGTGATTGGATTGTTGTCATCCTGTGAAGGAGTCGGTTCGTCATCACCGCCACCGCCACCGCCTCCACCGCCACCGCCGTCGTCTTCATCGGCGACTCGGTTGTTTCGTTCAACAACTAACTCTTCGTAGAAGTTGGGACCGCTGAGCGTGGTCGTGCTGAAGCTCCACCCAGTATTGTTGGCGCGCATGAATCCCAGTTGGATGCGTTTTCCCCAGCCATCGTCCGCGCCACCGTAGGCTTCTTCACTTCGAGGCCGCGCTGTTTTGAAATTGATTTTGTCCCAGGAAAAATACCAACCCATGTTGGGCGTGAAATCCCCGAAGTGGGTGTTGTCTAACGGAGCAAAGAATTGAAAGTTCGGATTGAACTCATCAAAATCAATAAACGGACCGGAATAATTACGTTGTCCGTAGTTCTGGGCATGGATCACTGGAACCGTGACGGCGAGAGCCAACAATACTAGGAACGACGATTTCAATCGGGGGAAGGTCATTTTGCTATTTACCAATCTTAATGACTCAACGAAAAATTTGGCCACGGAACATACCGCTAGAAACATAAACCAATTTTCTGTTAACGGTGGTATCGTCAGTGTTTGGCGTTATAGTTAAGTAAGTCTGGTAATCTGTAACGAAAATTCCTAATATTCGGACGGGGCGTGTGAAGATAGGGGACATGCGTCGTGTACGGAGGTTATTGAGCGTTGAATTGGGGTAAAAGACGTGAGGGACTAGCGGTGAAGCGAAGGGGAACAAGCTGCAAAACAACAGTGGTTGTCTGTTGAGTTGGGTTTTATGAAAATCGTACAAAAGCTATTAAGGACGCGCTGTAAACGATACACTGATGTTAGATGAAACTAATAAATACGCTGTTTTGTGTGATAGGTATTGGAATATGAAGCGATTGAAGCTAGTGATGTTGTTTTTTTTATTGGCAGTTTGTCCGTGGGAAGCGGTAGCTCAAAAATCGGAAACCCGAGAAAAAGCGACTTCGGCGCAAAGAGCAAATAAAGATCATACCTACATTCGTATTGAACGAGATAACAACAAGCAGCCAGTGGCTTTGCAGACGGCGTTGGTAAAATTCAAAGCGACTCGTGGCCCTCACCGTAAAGCTCAAGTTGATCTTATTGGTGCGATTCACATTGCTGACGCCGACTATTACGCAGAGCTGAATAAGATATTCAAGCAGTACGATGTTGTGTTGTTTGAGCTAGTGGCTCCTAAGGGGGTCAAGATCGAGCGTGGACACAAGCAGGAATTGAGCCTGAACGTTATCTCGGGGTCGCAACAGGGATTTCAAGCTCTGCTGGGTTTGAGTCATCAGATTGAACAAATTGACTACCAAGCCGAGAACTTTGTGCACGCAGATATGACGCCTACCGAATTCAGCAATCACATGAAGGATCGTGGGGAGAGTTTCATGCAGTTGTATTTTCGTTCCATTGGCCAAGGATTAGCGATGCAAGGAACGGATCAAGGTGGTGCTGGAGATTTGGGTTTATTGTTTGCCCTGTTCTCTAAAGATCGCGAATATAACATGAAACTCATCATGGCTCAGCAATTTGAGCGGATGGAGGGACTGCCGGACGTGATGAGTGGACCGGAAGGTTCGACAATCATTACCCTGCGTAACGACAAGGCCTTATCGGTCTTGAAGGAACAGATGGCGGCAGGCAAGCAGCGTATCGGAATTTTTTACGGTGCCGGACATTTCGATGATATGGAAAAGAAGTTGGTAGAAGATTTCCGTCTGCAGCGATATGAAGAGAAATGGATTGATGCTTGGAATCTGCGACGTAAAAAAACACAATAGTCTCAGCGGGTTGCCTGTTTTGTGGGAACCATTGCACCACCAGTCATAAGAAAATATTGGATTGGATAAACAGCACGCGTTATGGCAGCAATATCTGTAAGCGAAGTTACCACTTATCTGTGGTCCTTTGAGAAGGATGTGCAGACGTATGCAAACAATGGGTTATCTTCCATTGGAGTTTGGCGTCAGAAACTCACAGACTATGGCGAAGAAAAGGGCGCAGAATTGCTTGCCGAGGTAGGCATGAATGTTTCCCACCTCTATTTCGCTGGGGGATTTACCGGATATGATGGGCGCTCTTTGCAGGATGCGATTGATGATGCCCAACAGGCGCTCGAGGTGGCCGCGCTGATCCAGGCGGATTGCTTGACTCTTTATACGGGATCACGTGGCGGACACACTTACAATCATGCTCATCGACTTTTGCAGTTGGCGCTTGACCAAATTTTACCGAGTGCCGAACAACTTGGCGTTGCAGTAGCCCTAGAACCAATGGACGCTCGAGCGGCGACCGATTGGACATTTTTAACGGACTTAGAGCAAGCTTTGGAAGTCGTTGACCGCCGCTCGCACCCATTGTTGAAAATGGCATTAGACACATATCACTGGGGTGGCGACGAAAAACTGTATTCACTTTTACCCGACTTAGTCCCACATTTAGCAATTGTCCATTTAGGAGACTGCACGTTTACGCCATCACGAGATCATGAACGATGTCTGTTAGGTGCTGGCAATGTGCCGCTGCAGTCGATGATTGCTGCTTTGTCAGAACACGGTTATGACGCGACCTATGACATTCGCTTAATGGGTGAGGATATCGAAGTCGCAGACGCTGAACTGGTGCTGCGTGATAGTTGCCAATACGTTGAACAACTACTGCGATCGTGTTACTCAGTGTAACTGCAGTTGCTCACATGCTTGTCGGTGGACTTGGCGACGTGCCAATTTGATCTCGCAATTCAGCGGCCAATTCATATTGCTCGTCGTGGATCGCTTGTTCGAGCTGCTCATTGAGCGTCATACCGATTTCGTATTCCGCTCGCAGCGATTCACGTGTTGCACGTAGTTGGTTGACCAGTTCGTCGTCTTCAAAGTGTTCATCGATTTCGTGTTGCTCGAACACTTCCTGAATGCTATTAAGCCCAGCGTTAATTCGTTCAATGGCGTTTTCTGGCGTGGTGGCTTGGAGTGCTTGCAGTGCGTCGGCTTGCGTTCGATGGAACAATACAAAGGGTCGGTATTGCTCGTG
Organism: Planctomycetaceae bacterium; assembly: GCA_012965455.1. Classification (GTDB taxonomy): domain Bacteria; phylum Planctomycetota; class Planctomycetia; order Pirellulales; family Pirellulaceae; genus UBA721. The sequence goes on from DTSG01000311.1 coordinate 4,773, forward strand.
GGACATTCCCCAAGATTCTTCGGGAGAATATTCTTCGCAAAAATCCATCAGCGCCAAGGTATGATTTGCATCACGCACGACGTTTGCATATTCCTTGAGTTGCAGCCAACTGATTCGCCGTTGATAAAACTGCATGAACTCTCGATCAATTTCAGTGCAGTGCTCGACAGAAAGTCGCCAGTCCTCGCCGCCGCTGATTCTTTCGGCAATGAGAAAATCTAGATATGTTGCCATGCCGCCAGGACGGTAGCCGTCGGGTCGGTCCGTGGTCTCCATCTGCAAGACGCCCATCTCCACTCGCATTTGAATCATGTCGCGGTTCGCCAAAGAAACTAAACGAACACCGATGGTACCGGGTTTGAATTCCCAATCTTCAAGTAGTTCAGCGATGTCTCTGGGGTCTGTCATGGACGGTTTGCTCGTTGAGGAAATGTGTTGTGTGTCATCCTGCTGCATTGACGCCTCGCATTGTCTTTTCATTATCGTAGATTCGCACCTGCCTGTACATAGGGTTCCGGCTTACGCCCTAGTTTGGCTGTGGCGGTACCAGGGGTCCACAAATTGATACTAATCCACACCAATCAACACAAATTACCACGAAAGTGAAAACTGTCCAAGCTGCCGAGATTCTGAACTGACAATACAGCGATAAGACGGCTATTAGTTGGTAAATCGTTGTTGTCGCATTGATTTTCGGAGACTATGTTTCTTTTTATTGTTGAGTCGCCGTTGCTTGGATGCGCGTGTTGGCCTAGTTATTTTTCTTGCCTTACGTTGCTTCAAGGCATCGACAATGATCACGCGCAGCTTCTGGAAACAATCTTCACGATTGCGATACTGCTCGCGATGCTGTTGACTCGACAAAACCAGTTTGCCGTCATTGTTGATGCGATTACTATGCTTACTTTGGATGCGACGCTTGATGAATGCCGCGATGGATGATGAATGTTTGAGATCCCAGTGGATCGTAACTTTGGAGTTAACCTTGTTAACATTTTGACCACCAGGGCCCTGACTGCGAGAAAAAGTTAGCTCGATTTCTGCGTCGGTTAGTGTTATCGAGGTGTTAATTGGTATCATGGATAAAGTGCTGTTCTAAAAAATAAGCTACAACCGTAGTGGACAGTATATAGGAAAACAAAAACACATATCCAGTGGCATTGCTAGCACACAGCGTTGGCGTGAATCTAATCCATGAGGTTACGTAGTAATATGGCGAGTGGGATGTTGAAAGCAAAGAGGATGTTGAGGACGAAAAAATCAAAAACGATCAGTGCGGCTGTAGCGATGTGCTTACTGTTCTTAGCAGGGGGTTACTGGTGTATTGCCGAAAAACCACCCGTGTCGGCCGCTGGAGATCAAAATGTTGCGGCAGTAGTTGTCGCCGTGAAAGAGGGTGTTGCTGAGCAATTGGTCGATATTGGAAATCGACACAGTGGTCAAGATTGGCCGATATTTCTAGGGCCTACCGGTGACAGTAAATCAACGGAGACTGGCATCAAAAAAAATTGGCGCAGTAGTCCACTCCAGCAACTCTGGAAACTCGAATTGGGAACGAGTTACGGGATTGGCACGATTTCTCAAGGGAGGTACTTTCAATTTGATCGCCACGGTGACAAGTGTTTTGTGTTATGCCTTAACGCGGAGTCAGGAAAGCTGATTTGGAAGTTTACCTACCCAACAGATTATCAAGATCTCTATGGATACAACAACGGTCCCCGCTGTTCGCCGGTAGTCGATGGTAATCGAGTATACGTTTATGGTGTTGCAGGTCACTTATATTGTTTAAACGCCACCACCGGTAAAAAGATCTGGCATGTAGATACGGTTAAACAATATGGCGTGATACAAAACTTTTTTGGTGTCGGCAGCACACCGGTCGTGGACAGAGATTTATTGATCTGCATGGTCGGTGGTAGCCCCGTTGCCTCTCAAAGCATTCCGCCGGGACAGCTTGACTTAGTGAAATCCAATGGCACAGCGGTGGTTGCCCTGAATAAGCACACCGGAAAGCAGCAGTACAAGTTTGGCAATGATTTGGCGAGTTATGCCAGTCCTAAATTAGCAACAATTGAAGGTCGGAGGTGGTGTTTTGTTTTTGCGCGAAAAGGTCTTATCGGTTTTGAACCACAATCGGGTATTATGGATTTCCAATACCCTTGGCAGGCTCCATCCCTCGAGGCCGTCAATGCCAGCACGCCAGTTGTCGTTGGTACTCAGGTGTTGATTTCTGAAACCTATGGTCCCGGAAGTTCTCTGCTGCGTGCCAAAAAGGGAGGTGCGGAAGTTGTTTGGAAAGATAGCCCCAAGTCGCGCAACAAATCGATGCAGGCTCATTGGAACACTCCGATCTATGTTGATGGATATCTATACGGATGCAGCGGTCGGCATACTCGCGATGCTGAATTGCGGTGCATTGAATGGAAAACGGGGAAAGTTCAATGGTCGGTCGAGGGCTTGACTCGAACTTCACTAACTTTTGTTGACGGACACTTTATTTGCCAAGGTGAATATGGTCATGTTTTTTTGATGAAGGCGAACCCGCAAAAATTTGAACCGATTGCTGGTGATATTGCGGTGGTTGGCCAACAGGGCGAGTACGAATTACCGTTTGAAACATCATTCGATTTGGGCTACCCGTGCTGGGCTGCTCCAGTAGTTTCGCAAGGCTTATTGTATTTGCGGGGAGACAAATCGATTGTTTGCTTGGAGCTAATTCCCACAAAATAACAATGACTGCTGATCCCTCACATCCATTCCAAGCTCCTTGGCCGATTCCCGATGCAGCAATTCAGCAGCAATTGCAAGCAGTTTATAGCTCGGGAGATTGGGGGTCCTATGCTGGTCCCTCGACGCAGAAGTTGCGTGAAACGCTAATAAATAATTACAAACGTGAACATGTAATGCTGGTCTGCTCAGGTACGATCGGCATTGAGCTGGCTTTGCGCGGCGTCGGAGTGACTGCTGGCGACGAAGTGATTCTAGCGGGGTACGATTTCCCAGGTAATTTCCGCTGTATCGAAGCAACAGGGGCTACGCCGGTTTTAGTCGATATTGCGAGCGGGACTTGGAGCATACAAGCGGACGATCTAGCGGCGGCTCATAGCGAGAAAACGAAAGCAGTGATTGTTAGCAGTTTGCATGGTGGAATAGCAGATATTAATGCAATTATGCAGTGGTCTCGCTCCGTCGGTGTTGCGGTAATTGAAGATGTCTGCCAGGCACCAGCCGCCACACGTGCAGGGCAATTGTTGGGAACATTTGGGGATTTGGCCGTAATGAGTTTTGGTGGCAGTAAACTTTTAACAGCAGGTCGAGGCGGCGCGGTGCTTTGTAACGATGAAGCGATGGCACAGCGCATCAATGTCTTTAAAGAGAGAGGTAATGATGCGTTTGCCTTGAGCGAATTACAAGCGTGTGTGTTGTTACCGCAATTTGAAACACTCGCAGAACGCCATGCGCTGCGACGTGACAATGTAAATACTATCTTGGAAACAACGGCACCCTGCACTGGGATCACTGCACTGAACATCAAGGCAGAGGACAGTCCGGCTTTCTATAAGCTCGCTTGGGTCCTGCATGACTCGCAGCGGCGACAAGACTTGTTGTGTTATGCTCAGGAAAAGGGAATCCCACTGTTTGCGGGATTTAACGGGTTCGTCAAACGTAGTGAAAGGCGCTGTCGCAAGCCAGTTCCATTAGTGCACAGTACAGCGGCTGCCGAGGCAACAGTGTTGTTACACCACCCCGTATTACTGCAAGGATCGAATGTTATTCGAGAACTTGCTGGGGAACTTGTTGATGTATTTAACCGCTAAGGGTCACCGATAGAGTTGGAAAATGTTATCCTGAGTAGACTCTCATGTATAATATATCGTTTGCTTAATATTGAATAACAGGAATTTAGCAATGATCGATCGCACCCCCGCTACTGCAACAAATCGAACATCCACTCGACGGCGTTTTATTCAGCACAGCACACTTTCAACAGCGGCAGTCATGGCATTGCACGGTCGAGCATATGCGGCGCCAAAACGGGGTTGGATTGAGTTGTTCAACGGCAAGGATTTGGCAGGTTGGCACGTTAACCCTGAAAAGATTGGGCACGGCACAGGCGGTAAGTGGGCTGTGGAACAAGGCGCTATTACGGGTGAACAGGATCCTCCAGGTTCTGGAAACGGAGGCATTCTGCTGACAGATCGCAAGTTTGAGAACTTTGTGCTGGAAATCGACATGCTGCCCGACTGGGGTGTTTGTTCGGGTTTGTTCTTGCGCAGTACAGATCGTGGGCAGTGTTTTCAGATGATGGTTGATTATCATGATGCTGGAAATGTAGGCCACATCTACGGCGAAGGGACGACTGGGTTTAACACTCGGACATTTGACATCAATGGCAAGGTCGACGATGCCGGGAAGTTAGTCTCGCTGACGACCGATAAACATCAGGTATACTCCAAGGTCGGGCTTGTTTCATCCTGTAGTTCTGAGCAATGGCTCAAAGCATGGAGAGTTAACCAATGGAATACAGCACGAGTGATCGTCGAAGGTGATTACCCGGTTATCACTACCCACATTAATAACCAAAAAGTTTGTACTTTTGATGGGACACAATCGACGGCGGCAAAATATGATAAGGAAGTTATTCGCAAGCTTTTAGGTACATCTGGCAGCATCGCCGTTCAAGTTCACGGTGGTAAGAGCTGGCCGCAAGGATCAAAATGTCGTTGGAAAAACATTCGTATAAAACCATTGTGAAATTAGGGAATAGAATGATGCATATTAAATTGTCGGTGTTGCTTGTTGTATTTAGCGCTGTAAGTGTTGTTTCTGCTGAGACCAATTGGAACCAGTGGCGGGGCATGCAAAATGATGGTCATAGCGATGCAGCGGATGTTCCCCAAGCGTTTTCCACGTCGAGCATTGTTTGGAAAACGAAGATTCCCGGTCGTGGACAGTCATCACCGGTTTATTGGGGTGATCGTATATATGTAACTTCGTCCTTAGAGAGTGGGTCCCAACGGGCGGTGTTTGCCGTACATAGGCGCACCGGTAAAATCCTCTGGCAGAAGGTGGTTTGGCAAGGAGAGGCAGAGGCTGCCCATGCCATGAATAACCGAGCATCGAGTACTTGCGTAACCGATGGTAAACAAGTGGTCGCTTTTTTTGGAAAAGGTGGACTGCACAGTCTGGATGCTATTTCCGGTGAAATCCAATGGTCGCGTAACCTCGGCACTTTTGATGGCCCTTGGGGCACCGGCGCTTCTCCCATTTTTGTGGGCGACTTGGTAGTGCAGAATTGTGATGCCGACAATGAATCGTCATTAATGGCGTTTCGTCGTGACAGTGGTAAGACCGTTTGGAAAACTCAGCGGGATACGATTCGGGGTTGGAGTACTCCTGTTGTTTTCCGAGCTGACGGGAAGAATGAAATAGTACTCAATGGCCATAGCCAAGTGATTTCATATAATCCTGCAACCGGCGCAGAAAACTGGAAATGTGCAGCGCCGGGAGGGCGTGGTACTCCAACGCTTGCCGTAACCTCCGATGCCGTCATTGCGATTCCAGGTCGAACGGGGTTCATGATTGCGATCCAGCCGGGAGGCAGTGGTGATATTACGGGAAAACGGGAATTATGGCGCGTGCCGCGTACGGGTGGACGCGATCTGCCGAGCCCCATTGCGGTTGATGATTTTGTGGTGATTACTCGCCTCAGACCCGGACTGATAAGCTGTTATCAAGTGAACGATGGCAAGGCACTGTGGACTGCGCGCGTAGCCGGCGCGTTTTCATCATCCCCGATAGCGATTAACGGAGTGATTTATACCGTAACGGAGCAAGGGAAGATCATTGTTTTTAAACCGGGAGATAAGTACGCCCCGATTTCGACTAGTGATATTGGAGCGGAATTAGAAGAAGTGTTTCGCGCCAGTCCAGCTGCTTTTGACGGCCATTTGCTAGTGCGGTCGGACCAGTTTCTGTATTGCTTGGGCGCCGGTAAATAACACCACGATTTAGCACGAA
>DTSG01000312.1 GCA_012965455.1 Planctomycetaceae bacterium
GGCGTCGGAAAGAAAATGCGCGATTTTGGGATTCCAAAGTCGATTTCCCTAATGTCGTTCGATTGTTAACTGTATTTTGTTGCGATTGAATTGTATATTATTCGACCGGAACGTATCCCATTTCTTCAATGATCGCCTGCCCAGTTTTTCCTAAAATCCAATCTAAATAGTCTTTCACAGCGCCGGTTGGAACTTTTGGAGTGTAGATCAGTAGTGGTCGAGAAATGGGGTAAGTGCCGTTGATGACATTGGTTGCATTAGGTGCGACGCTTGGGGAATCATCATCGAGTTTCACTTTCACCATTTTTACACCATCAGTGGCGTATCCCATGCCGCTATATCCAATAGCGCCGGGTGTTTTTTCAATCATCGAAACTACATCGGCTGATCCACTGAGGTCGATCGACCCAAGCTTGAAATCGTTATCGTCGAGTACATGTTGGCGAAAATACGCATAGGTGCCAGAGTTGTTTTGTCGACTGATGCGAACGATATCTTGGTTCGATGTGCCAGCCACGGTAATTCCTAGTTCTGCCCAACTAGTGGTCGTACCACCTTCCTCATAGATTGCTGTAAGCTGGGCGATCGATATCTCTTCAATTGGATTACTTTTATGGACATAGATTGCCAAGGCATCCTTACCGACGGTGAATTCTTGTGGTTCTAAGTTGAATTCGTTTTTTGCGCGACGAATTTCTTTAGTTTTCATCTTTCGACTTGTATTTGCTATGTCGGCTAGGCCTTGAGTTAAGCTGGAAATGCCGACGCCACTTCCGCCTCCGGAAACTTCAATCGTGATTTCCGAGTTTTCGGATTGGTATTTCTCTGCCCACGCTTGAGCGAGATTTACCATCGTGTCAGATCCTTCGACGCGAATTGTATTGCTAGAGCCATCTTCTCCGGAACCTTGCCGAGATCCGCAACCGAGCATTGTTAAGAGGAAGTAACTTGATAGGCAGGCAATGAAAATGTTTCGCTTAGCCATGATAGATCTGGTGTCCTCACAAAAATGAACAGGATTTAATTGGTAAGTTTACTTATCTCTTCGTCACCAATGTAAGCAATAAGTGTGAACGAATGACTAAGGTAATGTTAAGATTTGGTTAAGATATCGACCAAGAGACGACATGAGGCAGTCGTCACAAAACGGTTTGCATAAAAAACCATGTCGGATCAGATATACGGGTGGTCTAGATTAACTCATGAACAACGGTCGCAGCAGTGCACTGATGCCGATTAAGAAGAGAATCAGCAGTGCACAGGATTTTAGTTTTTTGCGGTCGAGTCGATTGCCGATGCGGATTCCCACAGCGGTACCGATAAACACGAATGGTAATCCTAGTGTGCCGAGGATGAGACCATCGATGGAAGATTCACCAAACCTCCACGCGAGTATCAGCGCTAAGGGAATCATGCCATAGAACAGCATAGCAAATAGAAAACCGCGACTCTGTTTCGCTGTCCAAGGTTGAAACATGACCCAAATCGCCGCCGCCGGACCGCCCATACCAATAAAACCTAACATCACTCCACTAATCGAAAATGCGATGATTTCCCACTTGGTCGTCAGGCCTTGTTGTTCATGGATCTTGATGTATTTCTTGCAAATGACAATCAATATTAAAATGACTCCCAGTATTTGCTGAATCATTTGCTTACGCTCTGCGGGATTGCCGTCGAACGTCATGAGCCATTGCAGAATTAAAACACCGGGCAAGATGAAGAGAATGCGGATGAGACCAGGCCTCAGTGTCGACCGCCACTTTATTGATTTATGTAGTTTCCAAGCACCCAGACCAGATTGAGTCATCGATGCAATGGTGATAGCGGCAATGGTTGTGTCGAGTGGGAACCCAACAAAGAAAAGAATAGGTATGCCAAAGGCACCGGCGCCAAAGCCAATAACACCTTGCAAAAAACAGCCGCAAAAGAGCACACCCGCAAAGACTATGTATTGCCATAGATCGAAATTTAAGAAATCGAATTCCATAACCTAAATAGCATGACTTTCCGGCGGCCCGCTTAGAAGCGAGTAAAAATATATAGCAGTTTTTCCAAAGGTCTAATCTTGATGCTCTGTTGATAAACTGCTAATGACTTCTTGTAAAGCAGTGAGGACATCAAGATAGCTTCCAGCGAGTTCGCAGACAGTCCAATCTGAGTCGAACATGCAGCGAGATAAATCCCAGTTGTGTTGATGTGTATCTATGTGTATTGCTCGGACTCCACGTTGGTCTTACTTTCTGAATTCGCTTGTTATGACTCGCTATGCTTGGCGAACACCAATGTGTAACAATAGATTTGCAAATAGATGTTGGTCTGCTGTTTGAATCGTCAGTACGTGGTCACTCGTGCTGACAGCGGGATAGAAATCAAATTTTTCGATGGGCTCTAATTCGATATCTAGATTTGCTTCGCGAAACGAACTCCGAAATTGCTCCCATACCGGCGGGTCTGCTGTCTGTGCGTAGGGTCCCTCAGTTTGATACATCATGGTATTCGCCGCTTCGACCGGAATTGCGGTAAGAAGTGCCTTGAGAACTTGGTCACACGTTGGTAGACCTGGACTTAGATTCAAGCTAACTAATTCTGCATTAGGACCGAGTGTTGAAGAGCAGGGGTAATTGCCGTCGGCGATGAGGATACGAGCATGATGTCCGGCACGACCAAGGATTTCGTTTATCTTGGGATGGATCAGTTGATGTTTGAGCATGGGAAAGTGCGGTGAATGTTGAAGGGATGCTGTGCATCATAGATTGTAACATGTCCCGCGGCTTGCAGTTTTTACAGTTCATAAAATTCTAGCCCGACATTCCAACCGAAAAATGAACGGTAGGGATTGCCCTTACGACAAAAAAACAGGGTATCACTGCAATGCAGCAATACCCTGTAGTGTGTAAACCGTGTTTGCGACGGATTAAGTAGCTGGTCTAGCCGCAGGAGCAGGTCGTTGACCACCTTCAGGTCGTTGACCACCTTCAGGTCGTTGACCACCTTCA
>DTSG01000313.1:0-5851 GCA_012965455.1 Planctomycetaceae bacterium
GGAGATCGTGACCTTGAGTTGTTGGGGCGGTACGAAGAGAACGCGTATTTCTGGCGAATGATGAAAGTGGCGGGTAACACCACCACGACCTTGCGGGAAATAAAAGGACATAACCACGGTCAGATGGTAAATCCAGCTCATCCATTTCTGATTGAATTTATTGAACGCCGCGCAATTGGAATTCAATCCGCAGTAAAGTAGTTAATTGTTGAATTTCAGTATGACGGCGATTGTAGTTATTGATCATGACGACGTAGAATGATTTTTATGGAACCCGCCCGCGACGTATCCACTATGGTTCACCCACGGAGGCGGCTGATTTTGCTAAACATACAACTTTTACCGACGGGAGATTGCAGATGTTCCAGTACAGATCGATAGTACGAAAATGGCTATTTCTAGCATTTTTCTCGAGTTTCGGGGTTATTCAGGGACCGTTGAGGTCAGCCGAGACTTCCAACCTTGTAGGGCAACCTAATATAGTTCTTATACTTGTAGATGACCTTGGTTGGATGGACCTCTCATGTCAGGGCAGCGACTACTTCCGTACGCCTAATATTGATCGCCTCGCGGCACAGGGAATGCGATTTACTGACGCCTATGCCGCTTGTGCCGTCTGTAGTCCAACTCGAGCCGCTGTGATGACCGGCCGCTGGCCGGGGCGTGTCGGGGTTACCGACTGGATTCGAGCTCGTTTCCAACGAGGAAGCCAGCCAACTCCCAGCAAGACGAGAACGGAGTATGTTGGTGGAAATAATCGGAAACTGCTCTGCCCACCTAATCCTTTCTGGATGGAACATGAGGAAACAACCATTGCGGAACTGTTAAAGCCTAAAGGATACGTCTCCTGTCACATCGGAAAGTGGCACCTGGGCGATCCCGCGTGGTACCCTCAACGACAGGGCTTCGACCTCAATATTGCCGGTTGCGATATTGGTCAACCGCCTTCGTATTTTGACCCCTATAACCATCCTCGCTACAACTTTGATAAGCAAATGATGCCGCGAAAGCAAGGAGAGTTCCTAACACATCGCGAAGGTCACGAAGCAAAACAATTTATAGAGCAAAATAGATCGAAACCGTTTTTCCTCTCGTATTGGCCGTATGCTGTTCACACGCCAATTCAGGCGATTGAGCAGGTCGCGGCTAAGTACGTTCGGCCTGACAAGAGTGCCAACAATGCGAAATACGCCGCCATGGTTGAAAGCGTCGATGATGCGGTTGGGATGATTATGGACACACTCAAGGAAACCGGACTTGTCGAACAAACATTGGTTATCTTCACGTCCGATAATGGTGGATTGAAGGGTCCGACGGACAATAGTCCCTTGCGCTCGGGCAAGGGCTACGCATACGAGGGCGGCATCCGTGTGCCGTTAATCGTACGTTGGCCCGGCGTAATTCGTCCTGGAACCATCAGCAACGAACCCGTCAGTAGTGTCGATTACCTGCCATCTATAGCTGAAGCTGCTGGGTGCGACATTCCCACCGGCCGCGACATTGATGGAACGTCTCTGTTAAGCCTATTGAAATCCGATGGACAGCAATCACTTAATCGTTCTGCTATCTATTGGCATTTTCCCCACTATCGACATTCCCCCGGTCCCTATTCGATCATCCGATCCGGAGACTGGAAACTGATTAAATGGTACGAAGGCGGTTTTGAACTCTACAATCTGAAAGACGATCTGTCCGAGCGTACAAACTTGGCAAATGAGATGGCTCTTAAGGTAAAAGAACTTGACCGCCAACTCACGTCAGAACTATCCCGCATCGGTGCAAAAATCCCAATACCCAATCCCAACTATGTCAGTAAATCCAAGTAGACAGATTTACCGTAGTGCTATTTTTTGCGTGGGGCTGATTCAACTGCCTAACGGCGCTAATACTTGCAATATTCCTCGACAAAACTCTGGCAGGTCATCTGGCTTGCGGCTTGTGACATGATGATTGTCAACGACCACGGGAGCATCTTCCCAAATGGCTCCGGCATTGACCAGATCGTCCTTGATACCCGGACTGCCGGTCACGCGAATGCCTTGATAGACTCCTGCCGAAATTGGAATCCAGCCACCATGGCAGATTGCAGCCACAAGTTTGCCCTGTTCATGAAAATGACGGACGATGTCGAGCACTAACTTTTCACGTCGGAGTTTATCCGGCATGAAACCGCCGGGGACTACCAGCCCGTCAAATGCCGCTGGGTCAACATCACTGAATGCTGCATCAGATTTACAAGGATAACCATTTTTCCCAGCGTAGACCGTGTCAGCCTCCGCTCCGGCCACGATTACTTCCGCTCCCGCTTCGATCAAACGTAGTTTTGGATACCAAAGTTCCAGATCTTCATAAATATCGCCGACGATAATCAGGATTCGTTTATTTGCTAGTGGCGTATCCATGGGAGTATCCTTAACTGTTAGAAACAATGGTGATCGGTTAGCTGCTGGTCTTTTAGGATAAAGCCAGTGCGACGCGACAACAAGATGGAGCGATTTCCTGCAAGTTGTTATTTCCTGCCTGACCACAAATCCATTGCTGGATCGTAATCAGGATTGGGATTCATCATCTGCGCAGAAACATCTTCCCGCCATCGATGAAGTTTTTCTGTAAGCTCTTTTGTTTTTTGGACTTCAATTTTCGACAAATCGTTTTGCTCACCAATGTCATTTGCTAAATTGAAAAGTTGAACCGTTCCGTTCTCGAAATAGTCGAGCAGTTTATAATCACCATCACGGACGGCGCCACCGGGACTTTGCATTCCATGATTGCTGTAATGCGGAAAATGCCAATAGATTGGCCCTCTGTCCATCTCTTTCCCGCGTACTAAACGGGTAAAACTCTTCCCGTCAATGCCGTTGGTTTTGTTCGCCACACCCGTCATTTCAAGGATCGTGGGGAAAAAGTCGGTGCTGATTACAGGTTCAGCACAGACGGTTCCTATTTCACCACGATGCGGCCATTTCACGATAAGAGGGACTCGAATGCCACCTTCATAGAGCCAGCCCTTGGCGCCACGCAGCGGCAGATTTGACGTGGAAGCAGCCGAATCTAACTTTTCTTTGGGCATAATGCGCCGCGGCGTACCGTTCATTGCGGACATTCCGCCGTTGTCGGACATGAAGAAAATAATTGTATTATCCTCAATGCCATGTTCCTTCAATTTCGCCACAAGCGTTCCTAGACTCTGATCTACGCTCTCTACCATTCCGGCGAATTGGACATTGTCCTGTTTTTGTTTAACCTTCACTAAATCGTTGGGATAGGATTTGTAGGTATCTGCGTACTCTGGTAGCTTTAACAATTCATCCAATTCAGCTCTAGATGGATAAGTTGGACTGTCCGGATTTCCTTCAAGAATAAAGTCTGGTCCGGCCTGAGCCGGCATGCCCGCCAGTTTCTCTTTGTATTTTTCAACGAGGTCGGGCCTACCGTGTATCGGGTCATGCACAGAAAAGTGCGCCATGTACAGCAGAAACGGCTTGTCCTTATTCTGGTCAATAAACTGTGCGGCCAGTTCAGCTAAGCGGTCGGTTACATAATCTCCCCCATCGAGTCCCGGAATTTTTTGTGGGTCATAAAAACCTCTTCTCCCAAGATTCGAATTAACGGAATGTGGTACATGCAAGTCAAAACCATGTTCTGTCGGGTTGGTATCTTGTCCGAGGTGCCATTTTCCAAACAGGGCGGTTGCATAGCCTGATGCTTTCAACACTTCAGCAATGGTAATTTCTTCATGGTCCAGACTTAGGGCTTTCTCAGGATTCAATAATACCTGGAACGGTGTATTCCCTCTGCCGTTAAGCCAATCTGTAAGATGCAATGTTGCTGGGTACTTTCCGGTCAGGATGCTCGCTCTTGTCGGCGAACATACGTGGCAGGCGGCATAGGCGTCGGTAAACCGAACTCCTTCCGCAGCGAGTCTGTCGATGTTGGGCGTCTCGTAAAAGCGGCTTCCATAGCAGCCAACGTCAGACCAGCCGAGGTCATCGACAAGAAAAAAGACAACGTTGGGCTGTCGCGCAGCGGAAATGGGGAGGGTGTTGGCGGTGAGGGCAAAAACATAGACTACGACGATAAGGCCGATTCGTTGCGGGCTTTTCATGAAACGTGTCCCAGTGAGGCAGTGTAAAATACGCTATTATAGCAGGAGTTAGCAACTATACTGTACTCTAATCCGGTCCGCCTTGGCGGACGGATCTCTTACTCGCTAACATTTCAAAAACTACTAAAAATCAGAGTTGAGTATCAAATGTAAAAACGTAGACATGAGGGGGCATCTGAGAGGCAGAGGATGACTACGGAACTAATCCAACTCACGAACGACGCGAAAGCCTTTGTTGTGCCAACGGGAAAAAGGAGTGTCGCTTGACCGAAAAGCGGTACGAATGATAATCGTGGGGGAGTCCCACGTCCCACCCCGTGTAACTCGCCATCCGGAGGTAGAACCCAGTGAACCCAGTGGATCGTTTTTCGGCGACTGCTTGTAGTAATCCTCTCCGTAGTAATCGCTGCACGCTTCATGTACGTTGCCGTACATGTCGTACAGCCCAAATGCGTTGGGCTTTTTTAGTCCAACTTGGTGAGCGTATCGTTCACCAGTATCACCAGTATTTTCATGGTACCAAGCGTAATGGCCAAGTGCTTTTTCATCGTTACCAAAGCTCCACTTCGTCTGGGTTCCTGCCCGACAGGCATACTCCCATTCCGCTTCTGTTGGTAAGCGATAAGTCTTGCCTTCCTTAGCACTTAGTCTTTTACAATACGCAACAGCATCGTCCCAGCTTACATAAACCGCTGGGTAATTGGGGCCTTCTTTGACAAAGCGTTTGCCCTTCCAAGGCTCGGTTCCCATCACGGCCTTCCATTGCCCGTGTGTCACTTCGGTCGTTTGCATGTAGAATGGCTTAGTGATCGTGACCTTGTGTTGGTGTTCATTGTCCCTTCGGTTCTTCTCGGTTTCTGGCGTTCCCATCATGAATGTGCCAGCAGGGATTAAGTTCAGCTTCATGGCAATCGTGTTGGTGATGCTGGGCAGTTCTATGACTGGGGGGACTGGTGGAGTCAGCCGTGCTTTTACATATTGTTGATCGGTCGCGCTTAACTTGGCCAGCGGTAGGGAGATCTCCTTCTTGTCGATTCCTAGCAGTACCACGTTGTCACCAGTGATGCGAACAAAGGTTGCTTGAATGCTGAATTGACCCGTCGAGTCCTTCCAGGTGCGCAGGGCGGGCTTGGCAGTGTCTTGGGCCGTGCTGTCGGTGAACTCGCGCAGCTTAGCTGACGGTGTGGACCCGGGTGATCCTCCCTCGACCTTGGCAACCAGTGCTTCGACTGCCTTGTCCATCGCCGAACCCCGGACATTCTTGTACCGGATGATACCCTTGTCATCCAGGACATAAATCGTCGGCCATCCACGTACACCCCAGGCTTTCGAAATCGGCCCACTTGTACCCTGGGGACCATTCCAAAAACTGCGCCAGGTGATGTTCTCTGCCTTCATGCGTTGTTTGAGTTTGGCCTTGTCCCTGTCACTGTTGATGCCGATCAGGGCAAAAGGCTCATTTTTCATCTTTGCAACGAGCGACCGCTCGTGTGGGTACATGGCCCGGCAGGGGGGTCACCAATCGCCCCAGAAGTCCAGTACTACAACCTTCCCACGGTAATCACTCAGCTTGAATTTCACTCCATCGAGATCCTCTCCCTGGATTTCCGGTGCCAGGTTCCCGACCTCGAATCCAACTTTCGGGTCTTGCCCGGCGGCGTAAGAATCAAATCCCAGGCTGACCAGGGTCAGGCACGAGAATACTGCTGCCATCCACCAGGAGAACTTGAACACGTTCATGATGTT
>DTSG01000313.1:5861-10749 GCA_012965455.1 Planctomycetaceae bacterium
ACCGCCAATGCGAATCGGTACCGTCAGCGGTTCGCTCGTACCTTCAGTGCGACTAATACGGAGGTTATGACGAGAAGAATCACCGCAGTTAAGCAGCAGACGATATTTCGTATGGAGTTGTTCATGTGGAAATCCAATGAGTGTTCATTGTTACATTAGCTAAAATGGCGGCTAAATCCAGTATATTCATAATTGCGGACCCATCACGTTATTATTCCCAAAAATAATATTTCTCCTCACTCCATCTTCCGCAGAATCTGTTCCTGAAGGTCCACCATTTGCTTGTCTCCCCATTTCCTTGCCCGGCGGCCCGGTGGTGGGGTAGGCGTTCCGCCTTCACGCTTCATTCTTTCGATAAATAACGTGCGAGCTGTCGGAGATTTTGGCATAATGGGTGGGTGTTAAATTAATGGAGATTTGTATGAAACGTGTTCTGATCTTGTTGTTGTTTGTGTTGGTTGCTGGTTGTAATAATGGTGGTCCTGATCGTGGCCCTTTGATATGGACTTGTCCGAAATGTGATAACGATCTTAGCGGTTTAGCTGACGACTATGGGGCATCTTCGATTAAACGCTGTTGGATTTGTGGACTCCACTTCCACGGCCATCCGAGGATCGCGCCAGTTAGAAGAAGGAAAAATGATGTGACACAGCCTTCAAGGCGTGATCCAATCCCACAAGATGGTTTTTATATCCCAGAAAACCTAAGGGAATATTTTAATAATCAGTAATCCTCCAGGCACGAACTAACCTTCGGTTCCTCACACCGTCTTAAACGTCTTGTACAGCGGCAGGGCTGTGCTGTGCGTTATTGCCAATCCTGCTATTCAGTCTCCTTCAGCCTTTCCCCATTTTCCTTGCCCGGTGGCCCGGTGGTGGGGTCACGGAACTACGAACACATGAGCAGGGGTTGGTGCGGTGCTGGTGCGATAGGGGTTCAAATGGACTACCTCACTTCAGCTTCCGCAGACACGCCTTAATTCTTGCAATGTGTGTGGCCGCTGGGTACAACGAAGGTGGCCACGCTACCTTCGTTGTACCCAGCGGCCTTACTATTGCTGTTTGTTTAAGGAGGAATTGACATGGACAACGAATTGCGAAGCGTAGTTGGCGGTGTGGTTGGCGCGATGGTTGGCATAGCTCTCAAACTCACAATCTTCAAAGAACAAGAGGCTTGGTACTGGTGGATAGTTCCACCAGTTGTGTTAGGTAGACTTGGTATGACACTCGCAAAAAAGACCAACAAATGACATGTCGTGGCAAGGCTACCCCTTCTCGATTTACCGAGTTGGGGATTTTTGTTGACCTCACTCCAGCCACCGCAGACAGGAAGTAATTCTTGCGATGTGTGTGGCCGCTGGCCGACTACGGAACTAATCCAACTCACGAACCAACCGAATCCCGTTGGTGGGATTGCGCTGATCAGGGACTAAGGCACCATGGGCGGCGGAACGAGTGGTTTTCCAACTATACTTGAACGATCCACCGCGCCAAACACGGTACGAGGCATACGCGAACGCTCGGTTCGGCAAAAATGATAGTCCACCCAGAATACTTGAGAATTACTATCGCGTGAGAGGGTAGGATGGAGATTCTGAGAAGAAGGGAATCAGGGCTTGAGTGTTGTGCGTGAGTTGGACTAATTCGATACTCCTCCTATTGTGCAGGAATTATTTTAGCGCGCTGGACTCATGTAACTGCATCGCACCGCTTACAGTTGGTAGCGAGAAATGACTGGATCATAACCCCGTGCTAATCTTATCAATCAACAGTACGGTCGCAGATTTTTTTGCAGTGTCCACTGAAAACTCCCTGCTTCGCATAACACGAAGAATGATACTCTCCGTCCGCTCCACGCGAGAGTCATTAACCGGAACAATCGTCACATCAACAGATTGTTGACCCGCGGGAATGACGACCACTCGACCCGTAAACGGCTGACCGTCGACCGTCATGACATAGTCTCGATTTAGACCATGCTTGGCTTGACCGCCAATGCGAATCGGTACCGTCAGCGGTTCGCTCGTACCTTCAGTGCGACTAATACGGAAAACGCCTGGATCGACATCTGTCGATGCCGACTCAGCAGCATCGGCGTCCGGGGCAGTAATGGAGACGACCGGTTCATTATCGGTGAGCGAAATTGTTGCCATCTTGTTGTTCGGATCCGTTGAGAACTGTTTTGATCGACCAAGACGGGCAATGATACTCTCCGTCCGCTCCACGCGAGAGTCATTAACCGGAACAATCGTCACATCAACAGCTTGCTGACCTGCGGGAATGACGACCACTCGACCCGTAAACGGCTGACCGTCAACCGTCATGACATAGTCTCGATTTAGACCATGCTTGGCTTGACCGCCAATGCGAATCGGTACCGTCAGCGGTTCGCTCGTACTTTCAGTGCGACTAATACGGAAAACGCCTGTATCGACATCTGTCGATGCCGACTCACCAGCATCGGCGTCCAGGGCAGTAATGGAGACGACCGGTTCATTATCGGTGAGCGAAATTGTTGCCATCTTGTTATTCGGATCCGTAGAGAACTGTTTTGCTCGGCCAAGACGGAAAAGGATACTCTCCGTCCGTTCCACGCGAGAGTCATTAATCGGAATAATCGTCACATCAACAGATTGTTGACCCTCGGGAATGACGACCACTCGACCCGTAAACGGCTGACCGTCGACCGTCATGACATAGTCTCGATTTAAACCACGCTTCGCCTGACCGCCAATGCGAATCGGTATGCGTAACGATTCACTCGTAGTTTGATCGCGACTTATGCGGAAGACGCCTGTATCGACATTGGTAGAGGCCGACTCACCAGCATTGGCATCCAGGGCAATGACCGAGACAACATGCTGATTATTGGGTTCCTGGGCCGCAACGCCATAGGACTCCCACTGCAGATTGGACACAACGAATTCGGCCGTACTTGGCGAATCGGATGGCATGTAAAACGTGATCGTTTTGAGATCTTCAGCATTTTCAACGGTGTTGAGTGGAATCGTCACACGATCGCCACCGATTGTCTTAATCAGATCTAAATCCACTTCTTCCCGTATGGTGTCCCCCAATGCAACTTGTAGTTGATCATTGTTGCCCGAGTCAGACACGAGCAGGTCAAAGCTCAAGAATGAAGCATCGCTGGGAATATCAACATCGAGGACCGCAAGAACCCCTCCTGCAACAGGTTCCCCTTCGACACCCTCTCCTTCCACACCAGACCCACCACCTTTACCGGTCAAATAGATTTTAACTTGTTCAGCCTTTTCGTTTATCGTATGTAAGACAAAATTATATGTCATAACACCTTTGACGGCCAAATCGTGCGTTTTTTGTTCAACGATTGCTACTGCTTCCTTTAACTTTGTTCTTCGGAATTCCCAACAACTTCTGTTAAGTTCCTCACTAATTGAAATCGAGGGTGGATAAGGAATTGCATCCCCGTAGCCCTCAGCGTTAAAACCATTTTCTGGTTCGAAGTATAAATATCCTGAAGCGACGGGAGCGGGAGGATTGGAATATCCCCACTTCGCTGATGTGTCCGCAGTCTCCTCGGCAAAGAGCCTTGGTAATTCGCTGTGTCCAGTTTTTTCTCCAAGATCATATATTTTCAGAATGTTTACGATCCCGTTCTGATACATGAATTTGCCAAACCCCCATGTTTTTTCTTTGGTGGTTGATGACTTACATCCGTCAATTTCGGTGCTTAACAGTTCAAAAGGCGCAAAATAGTTGTACACCATCGAGGCAGCACTTGCTGCTTTTATGACTTTTGCATGGGCCCACGTGAGCTCAGGAGCATCTAGTGATATCAGCGACTTAACGCGTGTTTTTTGTACGGTTTGGTTTCTTAATGAAATAGCTAGAGATGCCATTAGACCGGCACCATTGCTGTGGCCAATCAGCGTTAACGTCTCTGGTCTAAAACCAGCGACAAAGAGTTTGCCAGCACTATATTCTCCGGCTTTCTCTCCATTTTTTGCTGATTTGTTTGCGTCCAGTATATTATATTTTTCAATAACCGAGTCATCCGAGTCAATCCCGTTGGGATTTGAACCATGTTTAGTTTGTCCAGGGTCGCCGAGCCAATCGATTGCAAGGATTTCATAATCGCCCGAGTGATGCGCATCGTCGTAGAAAAATTTCTTCGCAAATACGCCCATATACTCGTCCGTGTCACACGTTTCTGCGGCTTTACTTGCTTCAGTGGCTTTGCAGTTGAGTTCATCATTCCAGCCATGTGTCAGGATGATCGTTTCAGTCCCTGCTGCCCCAATTGCCGCTAACCGTCCTGGTGTTGCCAAGACGTAAATCCCAGAGCCTGACTTGCCCGCATTCGGCTCCCAGATATATATCTTCCCGACATCCTCAGTTGCCTGCTGGATTAACGCCGGTCTAGAATCCGCCGTTTCCGTTTCTGTCAGAATCGCAATTCTGGATGGTTCAATAACGATATCGTGAAGAGAAACAGCAGAAACGCTCGTAAGCGACCCGATGGTTTCAACAGTAATCTGATTAGCACTAAGGAGACGACTGTCCTGTAAATCGAGGTTGACAATCCACGGCGACGCACTATCTTCCTTGACAAACGTATTAACGAGGGTCATGTTCTCCGCTGCGAAGCCGACATAAATTGTGGCTGACTCCCCTTGTTGGACTCCGGTAATTGTGACCTTGATATCGTCGCCTTGTCCATTGGTTGCCACGGAGGGCAATCTTGTCGACCAGGTAATTCGTTCCGAACCGAATTTCGCCGGGGCTTTAACCCTAATATATCTACTGGCCCGGGAAAAGTCGTTAAGCTTTCTAAACTCGTTAGAACCCTGGCCCGCTTCGGAGAGGTTATCGAGAATGACATACGCCACATAAGTGCCCGTGGCAGT
>DTSG01000314.1 GCA_012965455.1 Planctomycetaceae bacterium
CGCTGCGGTTCGTAGGAAATTTGAAAAGATATTGAAGCAGAAATATAATCAGTGGCTGCAGGCGAGACCTGTAAATAATGATATAGTCCAGTAGAATTGTGATTATCCACTTTTGCCACGCAACTTCGAAATGTATGCCGATATGAAGTACCTTGCCAGTGTCGTTCTATTATTTGTCGTCTCCAGCTTAGCGGTGGCGGCTCCTCCAGAGGACGAACGCCCCAATATCTTGTTTCTATTCGCCGATGATTGGGGCAAGTACGCCAGTGCTTATGCCAAAGTCGATGGCAAGGATTCCATCAACGCGACTTTTAGTACGCCTCACATTGATTCCGTTGCAAAACGTGGCACCTTGTTTAAACATGCCTTTGTGACGGCACCTTCTTGTACTCCCTGTCGCAGTTCCTTGTTGTCAGGTCAGTATTTTTATCGCACGGGTCTAGGCGCAATTTTACAGGGCGCTCGCTGGGATCCAAGTATACCGGTGTTTCCACTATTGCTACACGACGCTGATTATCACATTGGAGAAACGTATAAAGTTTGGTCGCCAGGACGTCCTCGCGACGCGCCTTTTGGCGGCGGGGAATTTGGATATGAAAAAGGTGGATCGCAATTCAATGGATTCTCGCAGGGGATCCAGCGTAGACTTGGCCAGCAGCAGAGTCTGGCTGATGCGAAACAAGGGATGCTATCCGAAGTCCGGCGAAATTTTCAGGCATTCTTAGATGCTCAGCCTACAGGACGTCCGTTTTGCTATTGGTTCGGCCCAACGAATGTGCATCGCAAGTGGATCAAGGGATCTGGGAAAAAATACTGGGGAATTGAGCCTGACGACTTACAAGGTCGCCTGCCAAAATTCCTGCCGGATGTTGCTGCGGTGCGGCAGGATTTTGCGGATTATCTTGGCGAAGCAATGGCTTTTGATGCGGCAGTAGGAGTGATTTTAGATATGCTGCGTGAAAGTCAGCAATTGCAGAGTACGGCTGTCTTTATAAGTGGCGATCATGGGGCGCCGGGGTTTCCGCGAGGAAAATGTAATCTATATGATTTTGGTGTTCAGGTTCCCTTGATAGTATCCATGCCCGGACAACGCCGGGGGCGGATTGTCGATGATTTTGTGAATCTAATGGACCTGGCTCCTACATTTTTAGAGCTTGGTAAAGTTCCGATACCAGCTGTCATGACGGGACGGAGTTTAGTTCCGGTTTTGCGGTCTGCTAAATCGGGTTGGGTTGATCCGACACGGAATTGGGTGGTGACCGGTCGCGAACGTCATGTTGCCACGGTCCGCGAGGGGAACCTACCTTATCCGCAACGCGCAATACGTACACCAGAATTTTTGTACATTATAAATTTTAAGCCGGATCGTTGGCCTATGGGTGGACCAAAGACGGTCACTGATATCTTTGCTCCGACAGAAGACGCATTGGAAAACAATACGTTTATTACGTTTGGTGATCTCGACGCCAGTCCAACCAAGGCTTGGATTGTGCAGCATCGCGCCGATCCGCAATGGAAAAAATACTATGATTATGCGTTTGCCAAACGTCCTCGTGAGGAATTGTATGCAATTGCGACAGATCCGGATCAGGTGCGCAATCTCGCGAACATTCCCGCAATGGCAATGATCAAAGAATCTCTGCGAGAACAACTAATGCAAGAATTAATACGTACTGCCGATCCCCGAGTAACCGGTGACGGTTCGTTATTTGATGGTCACCCATACTCTTCGATACCTTATGAAGGATATTGAGAGCCGAATTGAGTGGCAATTTATTATTGATAGATAGAAGCGATATGCGGAAAGAGTAGACGACGTAATGAGAGAAAAATTAAGTAAACGTGGCCAGGTTCCTTGTGTATTTATGTGCCTTGCTAGCCTGTTGGTAGGTGGCAGTTTGTTCAGTCCCTTACAAGACGTAGTGGCCGCAGAGTCCCCTAACATCTTGTGGATTTCGAGCGAAGACCATGGCCCGGAAATGGGTTGCTATGGAGACAAGTTGGCCGTTACGCCCAACGTGGATGCCTTGGCAAAACGAGGGTTGATGTTCAAGTTTGCGTGGTCTTGTGCACCGGTCTGTGCTCCCGCTCGCACGGCGATTATCACAGGCATGTACCCCCCATCAATCGGTGGACAGCATATGCGGAGCATGGTGCAACTTCCCAAATACGTTCAGTTTTATCCGCGTTATTTGCAGCAGGCGGGTTACTATACGACGAATAATTCAAAACAAGATTACAATGTTTTTAAAGAAAATCAAGGTTGGAACGCGTCCTCCAGAAATGCGCATTATCAAAACCGACCGGACGGCAAACCATTCTTTGCGATCTTTAATAATACGGTTAGTCACGAGAGCAAGATCCGAGCACGACCTCATACAGCGATTACCGACCCCGCTAAAGTTCGCGTGCCTGCTTATCATCCGGACAATAAGGAAACTCGCCAAGACTGGGCACAATATTACGACATCGTCACTCGAGCAGATGCGATTGCCGGTAAACAACTTGCAGAACTTGATGCTGCAGGGCTCACAGACAGCACCATTGTCTTCTATTTTGGCGACCATGGCAGTGGCATGGCACGCGGAAAGCGGTGGACTTATAATTCGGGATTGTCGGTTCCGGTGGTAGTCTATTTTCCTGAAAAATGGAAACACCTCGCGCCTACCGAATACACCACCGGTGGAAAAAGTGATCGGATGGTGAACTTTGTTGATTTAGCTCCAACGGTCTTGAGTATAGCGGGCGTGAAACCACCAGCGCACATGCAGGGCCATGCGTTTGCGGGAAATCACCAACAAGCCGCCCCCGAATATATGTTTGGATTTCGTGGACGGATGGATGAGCGCAATGATTTCATCCGGACTGTTACCGACGGACGCTATCATTACATCCGCAACTACAATCCACATTTTATCTATGGTCAATATGTGGCGTACAACTTTGTGACACCTTCAACGGCCGCCTGGAAACGGGATTTT
>DTSG01000315.1:0-16004 GCA_012965455.1 Planctomycetaceae bacterium
TACCGATGCGGACGTTGATTTGGATCCCGATAAAAGCGCATCGGCCGCAGCCGCTGAAACCGCAAAGTCCAAGCCGATTGAGCAAAAACCATTTCATGTCGTAAAAGTTGACAAGGCCGTTCGTGGATTGGATTTCACGTCGGACGGTCGCCGGTTTGCGATCGCCTGTGCCGACGGATCATTACGCGTCTACGAGTTTTAACAGCAGGTTTTCGCTAAGTACTTCAACGTTCGCCTTCCGTTCGTGAATGCCTGTGGGTTCATGCTCCTCGGTCCGCGGCGGGACATCTTCCCGCTGAAGGGTTGCGGGCGTTGAGGTTTGTGCTCGCGTGGTTAAAACGTAATCTGCAAACGCAATCTCTACGTTGGCTACCTCAATGACCGGCGACGAGGAACCAGAGTTGCTGGTGCTCGCAGTTGGCCCGTTTGCCATGAGGTGTTCCGCTGCAAAGTAGTTCTCGACGCGATTAGTCCACACTTGGTCTTCCCCAGCAGAGGCTTGCTCTCCTTCGGCCAACAATCGATTCAATTCATTGATTGCTATTAGAACATCGATGGACGAAAACTGATTGTCGCGGCTGTTATCCCAGAACGGTGCCTGCAGGCCGCCTTCACGATTTTCGGACAAGGTCCCCCCACCAACACTATTCAGTTCGTTAATCAGCATCAATGCATCGGCGGGAACCAATTGACCATCATCGTTGGTGTCGCCTGGCAACGCACCATTGAACCACTCGTACTGCGTCTGCATTTGAATGTCGACTTGGCCGATGTTACTGTCAACGTTGCCATCGTTGACAATGTAACTAAAGGAGTCCTCGCGATTGAAGTTCTCATTTGGAATGTACTGAAAGGACCCGTCAAGTTGCAATTCGAGCTGCCCAAACTGAGGTGCTGTGATGATGTCGAAATTGAGCAGGTTCACGTCAGGGTCTGTCACAAGATGGTACAAATCGTTGGCGAAGTCCGGAGATAATATCTCATTTTCTGATAGCGTGTATCGAGTGTTATCGACAATTGGAGCGTCGTTGATCTCATCAATGGTAAAGGAGAATTCTTCGATGAAGAATTGGTTGTCAATCAGCGTTGCTAAGTCGTTGTCATATCCACCATCCATTAGTTCAATCACGATGGCGCTTGTTCCGAATTGATTATCTGCGAAAGTGAAATCAATCGTGGCCACTGGGGCGCTGAGCGCATGTGTCGCAAGTGTGGTGACAACGTCTGTGTTGGAGCCAAAGACGCGGAGTTGGAATTCTTGAGATTCTCCAGTACCAGAGCTCAGTCCAGTTAATTGAAGTTGATACGAATCGCTGTCTTCTAGCACAATAATATTGGCAAGCGGATCTACCGTCGGAGGCAGGTCGGTGTGAGCTAAGCTTATGGTGTAAGCACCCGTCGATCCCGCTGCAGTGCCGGTCCCAGTAACCGCATCGTAGACACTGCCCAGTTCGCTATACCCAGTAATGCCGATGTAGTAGGTTTCATTTTCCGTGAATGAGTAGCTGAGGTAACTGCCGAGTCCGCCGGCAGGGTCGTCATCATTAATAGCTAGTTCAGTACCATTGGCGTCGAATAAACGCATGACCGTATCAGCACTCCACTCGTCAGGAAGTGTAGTCGATGTCATGTAATCGCCACTCTGCGTGGGGGTGAAACGATAGAGGTCAACGTCGTGGGCATCTAACGCGAAGGCATCGTCATAGCCGATTTCCGCAGTGAAATAGCTGCCCAGCCCTAAATCTAAAATTCCACTATGACCAATGCGGTTATCACTGAGCGTGTGATAAGCCTCGTCGGCATAAACATCCCATTTGATTTGATAGTAACCCATGTCCCCCGGTAATGCATCGCCGATCATAAAGGGGTCAAATGCCTGATTGCCCATTCCACTGATAGCCACGTAATAGGTCGTGTCGGCATTGGAAAGAAATTGTATCTTGGCGTCCCATTGCCCGTCGGTCACGAAATCCCAGTCCCGCTGGGCTATGTAATTGCCGTCTTGGTCAAACACCGTAATCACACTATCGAGAACATCGTCATTGTCCGTCAACGAATAGGAATCAATGTCGATTTCGAAAACACCGCTTGTGGATGAAGTCAGGGCGTAGAAATCAATGTCTTTGTCACTGACAACTGCCCAGTCAGTAGCGACGCCGTCCCAGTCAAAGTAAATAAATTCTTCGTACCAAGTACCCGCGTCTGGCAAATTCATCGCTTGATGGATAGTGCCTGATAAATCCTTGGACTCAAATTGAAACGAAACTTCGTACTTGCCTCCGACAGTGTTACGTCTACCGTCAACGCTCATCGGGTTGTAGACGTCGTTGCCGTAGCCGGAAACTCCAAAGTAGAGAACTTGGCCTTGAGTTAAATCGCCACCGAGCACAAAGCTGTCTCGAGTGTGCCCGTCGAAGTACTGGCGATCAACGGGATCATTAAACACTAGTCCAGGATAGGCGCTGTCAGTGTATTCGACTTGGTAGCCAAAAATATCAGTTTGCAGATTATCATCGCTATAAGTAATTTCGACGCCGTTGCCGTCAAAGACCCGTAAAAAGGAATCCACATAACCAGCGACGTAGGGCGTGTCGATATCAACTAAGATCGCTCCGTCATCGGGAACCACTATTCGAAAGAGATCGACATCTTGTGTGCCGACGTATGTTCCGTAATCCGCCCCGATAAGACCGTCAAATTGAGTTTGACCTTGGTTAAAAGAGACTTGCACCGCGGTATCCAGAAATCCGTTAAGGTCATCATTAGCCCAGCTAAAAGCTAGACGATAATATCCGCGATCCGCTGCTTGCCCCGAGCCGGAAACGTTGGGATCGTAGATATTGTTGCCTGAGCCACTGACACCGACATAGTATTGCCCAGCAGGAAGTGCTGCTTCGAGGTGAGAAAAACCGTTACCGGCGGTGTTGTCATCGATGGCGAGCTGATTTCCGAGATCGTCGAATAATCTCAATACCGTATCGGCGGGATCGCGACTGGCGTTCCACGGTGATGTTTCAAGGATGACAATCCCTGCGGAGGTAACTTCGAAGGAAAACATGTCGACATCGAAATCACCAATTTCAAATCGTCGCGCATCGGTACCAAGTATCCCTTTGAGGATAATTGCTTCATCTGGGCTATTGTCGTAGACACTCCAGTGCAGCGGCAATTCCGGTCCTCGGTATGCACCGGAAAATGTACTGTTAGGGTCACCACTGTTAGGCAGGTAGCGATTGGTCGGTTCGCCATTTCCTTCGACTAAGCTACGTACTTGTTCAATGGCATTGAGCACGTTGAGTCGTGGGTAATCGTTGTCGGTGTAGTTAAATTCGACTCCATCAATCGTAGTAATAGAGTTCTCATCATCGCCGTCATGTATCGTGTCAGCGCTGCTGCGTAGTATTGTTTGCACTTCACTAGTGCTTAAATACCGTCCACCAAAAGTCATTGCAGCGTCCTGCATTAACGCGATTGCTCCAGAAACCATGGGTGCGGCCATACTCGTGCCGCCCATTTCTTGTAAGTTATCACCCGGCACAGTGCTATTAATGAATGCACCTGGTGCGAAAATGACATTGTCGTGTTGAGGTGGTCGTTGACTGTAATGGATAATACGGTCGGCACCCGTGGTTACGTCGCATACATAATTCCCTAGGCACAGTCCGCCGCCTTCATAGGATTCCCAGACGGCGCCGACGACAATCGTGCTGTAGATTCCGGGAGCGTTAGCATTTTCGGACATGAAGTTGATGCCATTGCGATCAAAGCCGTATTCATTACCAGCGGCGCTGACGACACTGATGCCCAAGCGTTCCAGATTTAGTATTTCCTGATAAACGTCTTGAGTTACTGCAGCGCCACTAGCAGCAGTATTGAACATCCCACTGCCGAGCGACATATTCACGACTTTGATGTTGTACGCATGGTGATTTTCGCGAATCCACTGCAAGGATTCCAAAATATCGAGCCACGATGCATAACCATCGGATTCTGAGAAGACCTGTAAGGAAATGATATCGGCAGCGGTTGCAACGCCAATGTTTGGATCCGTAGAGGCAGCAATGCCAGCGACGTGCGTACCGTGATTTGATGAATAATAGCTCCCCGCTTGGCCATAGACTAAATCCAAACTGGTAACATAATTATCACGTAGCAACTCGTGGTTACCATCAACACCTGTGTCTATCAGGGCAATGCCGATTGCTTGACCATCGATTTGCTGAAAATCGGGTTGTCGCCGCATATCGTACAGATCGATCAAGTCAAATGCGAATGAATGTGGGGTCATGCCTGCCAATACAATTCGCTGCTCCAGTGTTTCTATCCAGAGTTGGCTGAATTTTCGATTATGTTTGCAGGGAGAATTCATACGGATTGGTTGTCGCATAACTGTCGTCAAAATAGCGACAGACATGCTTGTTTAGCGACACTATTTAACTGGGTTTGGTCAGTGTTATGTACAGTTTACCGCCTACTATAGGGACTGTACCTGAGAGCATTCGCTCGATATATAGAATATAAGCAATCGGTATGCCAGCATCGCGCCACGAATTGATGCGAAGGGGATCTTAGTTTCGAAACGGGTAAACATCGACTACGATTTACCACGAATTAGCGAGAGTTGCCGCGGATAAACGCGAGCAGATCGGCGACCTGTTGGGCGGTCATGTCTCGCACTTGTAGGTCAGGCATCATTGACTTGTCCTGCCGTTCGAAGAAGTCAACGTCCTGGGCGGGAATAATGAGTTCTTCCCCCTGTGCGTTAACAAGCACCAGCCGTTGGGCGGTCTTTTCCTTGAGTACACCGCCGAGAACGCGACCATCCACCGTTTCGATAACGTAGTGCGCGTATTTAGCGTCGATTTGCTTGGAGGGATCCAAAATACTCGTCAAGATTTCCTCACGGTTTAATCGCTTGCGAATGTCCTCGAAAGATGGGCCAACTGCCTTTCCGATTCGGTCTACGGCGTCAATTTTATGGCAGTTCTTACATTGGATTCCATCCGTACTTAAGAAGAGTTTGCTGCCTCGACTTGCATCGCCGTCTAGTGCCAGGATCGCTGCCGGCACGACTAAGTCTCCCAAGCGTTTGGGAATCTGATTAGGTGCTAGAAATCGTTCATACAGGTTAAACTCAAACGGAGAAATTTCTGCGGTCTTAGTCGCAGCAAGTCTGAGGCGCTTGAGTGAATCGTTGTGGTTCTCAGTAGCGAGCAAATCCAAAACGCGATCTATCGCCACTGCAATATCTTGCTCGGATCTATTTGCCTGCGACTTGGCATCGACCGTAACGGTCAATTCAGTTTCCTCAGGAACTGGCAGCGTCTTAATCCATTCTTGTATGAGCCGAATGCCGCGGTGGTCAGGAATGCGAGATCCCAAGTGTGGCATGTGGCCCAAACCCATAACCGACAATCGATAAAGGATGACGCTGCCCGCAGCATCACCTGCTGATATCAATCGCGCGTCGGGGATTCCAAAGCTTCCGCGGGTAGGTCGATGGTTGACCAATTTTCGTTCTTCACCAGAAGACGAGAATCGGTAGTCTACCGTAGCGTTTCCGCCTCCAGAAGGTTGGTGGCAATGGGCGCAATTGACGTGCAAGTAACTGCGCGCAAGTGCTTCGCGGTCTGGGTTTCCCCAGTCGACCATTGGTTTGACTTGGTCAGAGATGCCCTCGGTTTTATTGGCGTTTTCAGCGCCGCCAATAGGTTTGGCATTACGGACAAATCCAGCGACGACCAACGCCTGTAACTGCGTCGGCCGTATCGAATCATTTCCAGTAAGGTTTGCGTGTAGTTGATCGCTGCGAAACGCCAGTACTGGTGAGCGTCCATTATGACACGTTACGCACTCGGTTCGACTGTGTAACCTCCAGTTGAGTGTCCGTTTACCACCCGGCACGTATTTGTCGGACGTATCGATTTTTAGAAAGTCGCCTTTGGCTGGAACTAAGTCTGCATCAGATTGATCGGCCCGCCATGCGTACGTATAGAATTGCCACTGTCCGTCCTGCATGAACATGACTTGAGTTTCCACTGGCCGGCGTTGCCGAGTTCGCCACTCGTTAATGAATATTGTTTTCGCGAGTACCGTTGCGGCAGGATATTGCATGCTGCCGTCTTTGAGAAGCATCACCACTTCATCCTCAGGAAGTGCGATAACATGTTCGCTCCAAGCACCATCGGCGTACTGTTGCATGGCGATTTTGTAAGCAACAACTCCAACTGCGGGCGTTGAGTTCTCGGTGAACAATCCCGTTTCACTAATAAGTCGCGGGAAGTCATCAGTTTGGGTTTTGACAGTGTTTTCATCGAGACGATAGAGTCCGCCGTCGTAGTCTAAGACGAGCAGTTCATTTGCCGAGGTTTCACCGAAACCAATAATCTTGAGGGGAGATTGCGCAATCTTCTCAAGTGATGTAAGTTCATTATCTTTGTTTGTAAGCGCCCAGAAAATGCCGGTGACGTAGTCGCCATATAGATACTTACCCAACAATTGTTGATGGCGGCCACGGTAAACCATGCCTCCGGTAATCGAGCGTGCTTCACTATGGTGATGGAAAGCGACGGGAGCGATGACTGGGCCTGGACCGGTTTCTATATCACTACGAACAGCCTGCGGACCTTCTGTAACACTCCAACCATAATTTCCTCCCTTAACGACGCGGAATACCATTTCCCAGAGTTCCCAGCCGACGTCACCCACCCATAACTCACCCGTGTCCTGGTCGAAACTCATCCGCCATGGATTGCGGAAACCAAATGCAAAGATTTCACCTCGGGCACCGTCCATGTTGACAAACGGATTATCCGGCGGAATCGTATATGGCAAAGCTTCACCACTGGTAGTTTTGGAATCATGGGAAATATCAAGTCTTAATATGCAAGAAAGGAGGTCATCCACGCCCTGCCCAGTGTTGTTGCCATCTGGCGGTGAAGGCGGTGCGCCATCGCCGGTGGAAATATATAAGTAGCCGTCGGGGCCGAATTTCAAACAGCAACCGTTGTGACCGCCGGATTTCCAGCGGAATAGTTCTCGTTCACTCGTCGGGTCAACGGTTGGTGGATCCTGATCTGTCATCGTAAACCGCGAAATGACACTGCCCGTGGGGTCATTGTTTGTGTCGATAATCATCATGTAAACGTGATGGTTGTCGGCGAAGTTGGGGTCAAAGGTAAAGGCGTAAGTGGCTTTTGCGTCTCGTGTTTTGCCTAGGTCTATTGCTAGATCCGCTGTCGTGTCCTTGTCAATGTTCTCCGGAAAACTATAAAGCTTGCCAGTTCGTTCTAGGACATAAAGCCGTTTGTCCTGCGGGCCACGTGTAATCAAGACGGGTTGCTCGAATGTCAATTCTGGGTAAACCCGTGTTAATTTGAACGGCAGCGGCGGATCTGGACTGCCAGATATTGAACCTGCCCATGATTCTCGGGCGACCGTATCGTGAACGGCTGCCGCAAAAAGAGTTGACGTAATGGTGATGGCAATTAAGAGAAATCTTCCGACCATTGGGAATTCCGGCTACGAGTTGATGTTACAAGTGTGGATTTAATAGCCGTTCATTATACCGTTTTTCAGGAGGGAGTATTGAACACCAAATGAAATTGTAGCGCCGCAGCTAAACCACGGTTTTTTGTATCACCCGCCGGATTGAGATAAGATGCCACAACAAAGGCACATCAGCACCAAGATACCCACGCAAACGCCAACCGTAATTTTGATAATCTTCTTGGTTTGGTCCTGCGCCTCATCCTCTTTTACCGCGGTGGGTCTCCGTATGGGTCGTACGGGCGTGTGGTTCGAAAATCGTTTGGTTTGAGGTGCCGTCGACACTGCCCCTTGGGTTGGTACGTCTTTTAGAGTAGGCACGTCGCCAAGTACCGGAATGGCCGTTTGTATTGAAATTTCATCCTCAGAATCACTTGGCTGAGCGTCAGCGTGGTCTGCGGCAAGTTGCTCAAGCGGAGTTGGGGCTTCCATTTGTTCAGTGAAATTCTCAATCTCTTGGTTTACCGGTGTTGCCCCTTTTGATTCTAAGTCAAGGACTTCTTCTTCAGCTTGATTTGTCTCTGCAGGCTCAACCGCTTCTGGTTTTTCGTTATCCGCTTCCACTTCTGCAACGATGACCGGCTCTTCTGCAGGCTCAATGGGTTCCGGCTCTAGTTTTGCAGTCTCCGCTTCCACTTCTGCAACGACGTCCTGCTCTTCCGCGGGCGCTATCGCGTCATCCTGTTCCTGCGACGCCTCTGATTGTGCATCGCGTTCTGCCGCATTTTCAATGTTTTCGGTATTTGAGGCTAGTGCATCGGTGTCGTCCGCTGAATCAGACACTCCAACTGCCGAGTCCGGAGTAGATTCAGCGACTTCGTCCACAACCGAATCGACTTCTGTTTCAGCCACGATCGAACTACGACCAAGCAGCCCAAATTGCTTATAGGCAAGATCCCAGTCGCTAATTATTGCTTCGAGAACTCTCGTTTCGCCGTCGTTCCACGATTCAACCTCGCTGTTCATAGCCGTCGGCAAAAGAACTTTGACCCGATGTTCAGAGTCACTGATGTCGCCCGTGATGTAGTAGGCGTCGCGGTAGCCGTCTTCGCGAACATAACTATAATTCTTAGCGATTTTATCAATAACCACGCTGACACTATATGTAACGTCCTGATCGAGCTCGTCGATGGCTTTACGCCTGTCGTACGAAGAATCGATAGTAGCTAGCGCATTAAGTTGGTCAATAATCGGTGTCGGTTGGGCGTCTGTCATCTTTTTACTTTAACCTCGACTAAACTCATAATGAAGAGTTGTTTTTCATGGTTTTCGAGTTTTAACTTGCGGCTAGTGAACTACTGTTCGCTTGTTAGACTAGGATATTAACTAAAATACGACAGGCAGCACTATATTTGATTTTATCTATTCCTGGAAACAACCAACTTGAAAGCGAAACGCGACGATGAAGAAAGTTCGATTTGGTGTGTTAGGAACCGCAAAGATCGCCACTAAGGTAGGACAAGCAATCAAGGACGCCACAACCGCTGAACTTGTGTCCATCGGTAGTCGCAACCTTGAATCCGCAATAGCTTGGGGGCACCAGCATGGTGCACCGCAAGCTTATGGTAGTTACCAGGAAGTGTTGGTTGACGAAAACATTGACGCAGTCTACATCCCACTGCCTCCGTCACTGCACTGTGAGTGGACGGTGAAGGCGGCGGAAGCTGGCAAGCACGTCTTGTGTGAAAAACCAACCGCACTCAATTCCGCCGAAGTCGCCACAATGTTTGCAGCTTGCAAAGCCAATGGCGTACAGTTTATGGACGGCACGATGTGGTCGCATCACCCACGGACTATAGACATGAAAGCGGTTTTGAAACGTGGAAAATTGGGTCGTCTGCGACGTATCACCTCGGCGTTTACTGTCAATATCGCAGACACCCCTGAGCAAATACGGTTCAATCCGGATCTTGGCGGAGGAGCGATTTATGATCTCGGTTGGTATTGTGTTCGCGCCGCCTTGTGGGCTTTCGACGACATACCCCAGCGAGTTTACGCAACTGGCGAGTACCACCGTGGAGTCGACATCAATGCAGCGGTTATGATGTGGTTCAGCAACCAACGAACGGCAGCATTTGACTGTGGCTTTGATATGGGATTAAGAAAATGGTTCGAAGTGGCTGGTGAAGAAGGCAATTTGGTCTGTGACGATTTCCTCGCTCCGACCAATATTGAAGCCCCCCGTTTTTGGACCCATGACGACAGTGGTAATAGCGAGACGCACTTAAGTGCAGGCGTAGTCCAGCAGACCGAGATGATCCAACGGTTTTGTGAAATCGTAGGTGCAGGTGCATTAGAAGAACGGTGGTTCCGCGAGTCACTCGATACGCAGCGCGTCGTGGATGCCCTGTTAAAGTCGTTGAAGCAAAATAGAGAGGTTGAGGTCGAAGATGCCTGAATGAATGGTAGCGGAACTTGTCGCAGGCTTAGCAGCATTGGATTTTAGAGAGGTTGATCCAAATTCTGCGTAAACATTACGTTATAATGATTAAGGTAAATTCCCTGTTTTTGTTTTTGGAGTTGAGATGAAATATTCTGCGTTGATGTTATTGTTATTTCTGAGTTGCGGCACCTGTGTGCAAGCTCAGCATGAGGTCTTGTTGCATGGGAAAAATGGTCTAGCGATCGTTAACAAAGCTGGTGAAACGACTTGGCAAATGCCCTTTGGTGGAATCCACGACATTCATGTTCTTGAGAACGGCAACATTATGGTGCAAAGGAATATGCACGAAATTGTCGAGATTGACCGTCAGAGCAAAAAAATCGTTTGGTCGTACAACTCACGCACTGAAAACGGTAATCAAGGTAAGGCCCTCGAAGTGCATGCATTTCAGCCCCTCGGAAATGGCAACGTGATGATCGCTGAATCTGGTGTGGGCAGGATTATCGAAGTCAACCGAGATGGGGAAATAGTAAAAGAAACAAAGCTAGTCGTTGACGCCTCCCATCCACACCGGGACACCCGCTTGGCTCGAAAAATCAAGAACGGAAACTATCTTGTCGCGCATGAAGGTGATGGGAAAATACGAGAGTATGATTTTGATTCGGGTAAAGTCATTTGGACATACAATGTACCGTTGACGCAAGAACGCGCCGGTGGTCATGGACCTAAGGCATACGGGAACCAAGCGTTTTCTGCTGTGCGTCTAGAAAATGGAAATACACTCATTGGATGCGGCAATGGGCATGCGGTATTAGAGGTAACACCACAGAAAAAAATTGTGTGGAAGTTGACACAAAAGGAGTTGTCGGGAATTGTATTTGCTTGGGTTACCACGCTCGAAGTGTTGCCTAACGGCAATTACGTCATTGGCAACTGCCACGCTGGTCTGGGACAACCGCTGTTGGTCGAAATCAATCCAAAGACGAAAGATATCGTTTGGACCTTTGATCGCTACGACGATTTCGGAAATAATGTATCCAATTCGTTGCTGTTAGATGTCGCAGGAAAGTCGAATCGTTAGTTGCGTATCACCTATTGATTGATTTCAAAAGTAAGCGTTAGTTTCTTCGCGAAGTCCTTCGTTTCGGAGCTGAGGTCAACTTCAAATGGTCGTTCGAGGTTGTTACCGGCTAGATCCTCTAATCGCGGGTTGAGCGCGATAGTATAGTCTCCTGCGGCCCACGGTTTGCTAGGGAATATCTTGACACGAGTTCCATCCCAGTCAGCTTGTTGTGAAAATTCAATAAGCTCTTCATTGTTGGAGCAAGTGGTGATGGCTTTCCCAGCGGTTGCGAAGTCGAGCATTTCTCCAAAGGAAATAATAAGGGGCTGTAGCGTATCTACCGTCGGCGGTGTCAACTCCCATTTGTTGGGGTCGGGTTGTTCATGATCTGCATCGACGGCCGTAAAGTAGTACCTTTTTTTGACACTAAGGTCTAATGGTTGGCCCGCTTGTGTTTTCCATTGAGGGTCAATTAATAGGAAATAGTTATGGCCGGCGGTTAGTATACCCCCCAGATCTTCGTTTAAATTAACTCCGGTCTTTTGCCGCCCCGGATGAAACCACAACGTAAGTCGTCTGTTTTGTTCATCCCATAAATCGATGTGGCGAAATGGGCGCGGCACAAGTTCACCAGTACGTAAATCTTTCAGTGAAAAATGCTCCCACGTTTCAGTGGGTCGCATGGGTTTGCTGAAATGGACATAGAACTTTAGGTGGTTCGCAGGTAGTTGAGATTCATCAGGTGGGCAAATGAGAATCTGCGTTATATCCGCATCCGGGTTCCAAT
Organism: Planctomycetaceae bacterium; assembly: GCA_012965455.1. GTDB lineage: Bacteria > Planctomycetota > Planctomycetia > Pirellulales > Pirellulaceae > UBA721. The sequence goes on from DTSG01000315.1 coordinate 11,782, forward strand.
ACGCGTGGTCATATTCAGTGATTTGACCGTCAACTAGTTCCTGGGCCGCATATAAAATGTCTTCTGATACTCGTTGGTGTGGGGTGAAAATCAAAAAGGAAGGATCGTCGTCATGATCATAACTATACTCACCAGGCATTGGCGTAATCGTCCTCGTTGCTTTGTGGTAGGGTCCAAAAATAATAATTTCAGACGGCGCGAGGTTTTCTCCCGCCTTACCGAGTGACACGAGTTCAATAGATGCTCGCGCTATGCCCCGCTCGACCGATACATAAGGCGCGTCTGGTGTGAGTGGCGGATCCGGACAGCCTGTCAGGATGCAGCAACAGCAAAGAAATACAGCCAAGCATACCATCCGTATCGTTTCGGATGGCTGCCGGTCGTTGCAAGTTCCGCACATGTATCGTGTCACATTGAGTCAAAGGGGTGCTGTTGAAGCAAACAAATGTAAATCGCCGGCGGCACTAGGGTAGCTCTTTGACTTCCAGATCCAACGCGCCCTTGTTCTCTCGCAAAACTACCATTTCACGGTTGTTTAATTTGGCGACATGACGGACGAAGAACAACGCTTCAACAACTTCGATGCCTTCAGGACCCGCTTGCTTACTGACGTCCCGTCGAGCAGCATCTACGTTTACTTTACTTGACGTTAGGTAACTCATGTCCACCCGCACTCCCCAATACTGGCTCGGCCCTAAGGGTCGTTTTTCATGATGGAAACGATCCGTGTTGGTAATCAACCACTGCTTACCGTCTTTTTCGTAGGTGAACATGTCGATTGGTCGGTTACCGCTTCCTAGTTCGACGACACTAGTCCCTCTGATTTTACTGTCCTTGGCGATGTCAGATATTTTGAACTTTGCGATGGGCGTGCAGTTAAAGGAACCAACGACATAATCTTCACCACCCTCGCGGTAGGGAATAAAAGACTGAATGGGTGCTCTGGTTTCCCAGCGGCCGTGTGCCACGTGATAGGTCTCTGTACTGAATGCGTCACCGGATTTTCCGTGTGTAAGTGGCAGTGGCAGAGAGAATATCTTGCTAGAGAATTCTTCGTTACTCTGGCCGGCAGCGAGGACTCGACCTTCTGTATACTCAACGCCTGAGATGTTTCGAATCGTTGATCCCTCACCAACCGGTAAAGGTACTCGCACGAAGCGAGTGGTGGTTAAATCCAAAATCGTTAGTTTTCCGTCCTCATCAAACGTAATGATGGCGGACGTGTTGTCTGTTTTGCGAATCGCTGAGACATATATCATGCCGCTTTCGGGATTAACAGCCATGTCGGCGATGGAGAGTTCAGCAGTCGAAACTCCGAGAGCAGTCGCGATCTTCTTGTCTACGTCGTTTACTCGACTCTTGAGTTTCTTGACCGGTCCGGTGTCGCCGGTCTCGATCGCGATCACAGCGCCACTACCAATGTCGGCGATCAACAACACGCCATTGGGTGCAAAGCTCATCCGTCCAATACGCTTGATGGTGACGGTCCCAGTTTGAACATCCGCAAGAATAGACTTGGATGTTTCAGCGGCTATATCTGTTTGTAACGCTGGTGTGAAAAAGAACGCTGAGCATAGAAATAAAATAGCGGTAAAGCGAAAGGATGGTTTGCGGATCATAACGGGACTCTCTTGTATTAGGTGAAGGTGTATACATAAAGGATACAAACAATTCCAGCGCTTTGCACGCACTAACTACTCCGGTAGAACCAAATACCAGATAACCGGACGAGCAATGTCATACTCGGTATACTGTATTAGTAATTACCTAACCTTACACTTGTTATGGACCCCTGCCATGTCACCGACGATTAAACGCTTTTTACTTACGCCTGTCGTGTTGGGCCTTCTGGCAACGACCGCATCGCAACTCGATGCTCGAGAGCCTACCGATAACCCAAATATCATTTTTATTATGGCCGACGATCTCGGTTACGGAGACCTCGGGTGCTACGGACAGCAAACGATTAAGACTCCAGTGTTGGATAAAATGGCGGCGGAGGGTTTACGATTCCGCAATTACTATGCGGGTTGTACCGTATGTGCTTCCAGTCGCAGTGTCCTGATGACCGGCCAGCATATGGGGCATACGTGGGTCCGAGGTAACGCTGGTGCCGACGCAAGTATTCAGACGCTGCGTCCGGAAGATGTCACTGTTGCTGAACTGCTTAAAACGGCCGGCTACAAAACCGCTCTCTGTGGTAAATGGGGCCTTGGTGACGATGTGCTCGGGAACACGGGTCTACCCCAAGACCAAGGATTCGATATTTTTTACGGATACCTGAATCAAGTTCATGCACACAATTACTATCCTGAATTTTTGTGGCGAGGAAAAGAAAAGGAAAAACTACGTAATGTCGTGCAGGGCTCGGGAAGAAAGTACGGTAATTTTGAAGGTGGTTGGGCAACCACTCGGATTGATTACAGCCATGATCTGGTTGTTGCCGAGGCTCTCAAGTTCATTAATTCCAGTAAAGAGTCACCGTTTTTCTTGTATCTTGCGTTAACTATTCCCCATGCAAACAACGAGGGTTCACGCGGAACAGGTGACGGCCAAGAGGTTCCTGAATACGGCATCTATGACAAATTAGATTGGCCTAAGCAGGATAAAGGACAAGCGGCCATGATCACGCGGATGGATCGTGACATCGGTACGATATTACAGTTGTTAAAGGACCTGGGAATTGATAAAAACACCGTTGTGATGTTCACCAGTGACAATGGTCATCACAACGAAGGCGGGCATAACACCGCTCGATTTGATCCTAATGGACCTCTGCGTGGTATGAAGCGAGATTTGTACGAAGGTGGCATTCGCGTGCCGCTCATTGCACGCTGGCCAGGGCAAACCAAGCCGAATACGATTTCAAATCATATTGGCTATTTTGGAGACCTGATGGGGACGGTCGCTGAACTGGCAGGTGCGCAGGCACCGCTGGAATGCGATACAGTCAGTTTTGCGCCAAGCTTGCTAGGACAACCGGCTAAACAACATTCACACGCCTATCTGTATTGGGAGTTTTATGAGCGTGGTAGCAAGCAAGCTGTACGCGCTGGCGATTGGAAAGCGATCCGTATGCCAATGTTTACCGGTAAAACAGAACTCTATAACTTAGCTCAGGATCTCGGCGAAGCTAATAACTTGGCCGACCAACATCCGGAGATTGTAAGTCAGATGGAAGCAATGATGAAAGATGCACATGCTCCCAGTCCTAACTGGAAACCAAGGGGAACGGTTAGCCCTAAACAGCCGGAACCTGGGGACGGCAAACCGAGGTTCTAGTTATTGGTAATGTTGCCACGCCAGCGGGGACTATTGTTGTACACAAACCAGTCGTTCGCGGTGCTCACCACTGGTTTCGTCGATCACACGAAGAAAGATTTGCTTGCCGCTAAAGGCTGGAGTCGACATGTGGCCCGTGCCAAGTTGATTTTTGGATATAACGTCCACCCCGACACTTGTAGGTTTAAGCACCCACGTCATGCCTGTTTCACTGGACGCGTAGATATGACCATTTGCTAGGATTGGGCTAGCGCTGAATTTACCACCAAGACGTTGCTTCCAGACTTCCTCGCCAGTTTCCTTTTTCCATAAATAGGCAATGCCGTCGTCGGTAACCGTAAACAGATGATTCGTTAATACCAGTAGTGATGGGACATAAGTCCGCACGCTATTTTTCCAGACGAGTTTTCCACTGCCATCGGCCAACCAGCACCAAGTTTCCCGTTTGGGATAACCGCCGCTCGCGAAAATGTATTTGCCGTCCGTGGCGACATTTCCAACCACTTCTTCGGTGGTTCCATCATATTCCCAGTTAGGTTTTCCCGTGTCTGGGTTGTAGCTAGCAATGATCTCACAGCCAGCCATCAACAACTCATCCCGCCCGTTGAGACGATAAATCGTCGGCGAAACATAGTTAGGGCATTTGGGCCGAGGTGTTTCCCAGATGATCTCCCCGTTTTGCCGATTAACGGCGGTGAGGAGTCCGCCACCGGCAGCCTTGTTGTCTGCCGCTAAAATCACCATACCTTTATATAAAAGCGGTGATGCGCCAAATCCTTGATGCGAAGCGAAACCATTGTAAACATGTTCCCACACCAATTCTCCTTGTAGTGTCAGTGCCACGGTGAGGATCTTCTTGTCTCGGAAAAAGCTCGTGTAGATTTGTTGGCCGTCGCAACCAACCCTAAAAACAAACGATGCTCCACCATCACAAATCGCGT
>DTSG01000315.1:16014-29814 GCA_012965455.1 Planctomycetaceae bacterium
GATTTGTTGGCCGTCGCAACTAACGCTACTAGAGGCAAAAGAATTCTTCTTATTGTTGTGATCAAAATTTCCCTGATAGAGCTCTTTGTTCCAAAGTAAGTCACCTGTTGATCGTTCAAAGCAGAGTACGTGCTGAGTTTGTTTTACTTCGTCCGCAGTCGTCAGAAAGACACGATCGCCAACGACCGAGGGTGATGAATGCCCACGACCAAGAATCTCGGCCTGCCAGCGAATGTTTGTCTTGTCGTCCCAAGTGAGTGGAGGTTGTGCACTCGCAGCGGCAATTCCATTATGGTTTGGTCCTCGCCACCAACCCCAATCAGTATCATCGAGTTTTGGAAAACGTTCCGCTGCTGATACTGATACGATAAAGAACATCAACAGGGACAATGCTGCAAGTAATGATTTCATGTTGAAAGTTCGCTCAATAGGTGTGCATGGTATGGAAGCCGTTGATTTCGGTTCCGCTGGTTTGTCGTCGCGTAGTTAGGATAATATAGGTTTTACAACTTTGCCATGGACGTCGGTCAATCGAAATTCACGCCCTTGAAATTTATAGGTGAGGCGTTCATGGTCGAGTCCTAGTTGGTTGAGGATCGTAGCTTGCAGGTCGTGAACGTGGACGGGATCTTTTGCTGTGTTGTAACAAAAATCATCCGACTCGCCGTATGTCATGCCGCCCCGAATTCCGCCGCCCGCCATCCAGAGGCTGAAGCAATAGGGGTGGTGGTCCCGACCGTGTTGTTTTTTGTTGTGCATGTCACCTTGGCAAAAAGGCGTCCGTCCGAATTCTCCTCCCCAAATGACGAGCGTGTCTTCCAGCAGTCCGCGTTGTTTCAGGTCACGTACTAATCCAGCGGCTGGTTGATCAGTATCTTTTGTTTGTACTGAGAGTTGAGTTGGCAGGTTGTTGTGTTGATCCCAGCCCGCATGCATCAATTGTATGAAGCGGACACCTTTTTCGGCCAAACGCCGAGCCAGGAGGCAGTTTTGTGCAAAGGAACCTCGCCGCATAACATCCGGTCCGTAAAGGTCAAGGATGTGTTGCGGCTCCGTGTTGATATCCGTTAAATCTGGAATAGACGCCTGCATGCGGTATGCCATTTCGTATTGTGTAATCCGAGTTAAAATCTCGGGGTCTCCTATCTCTTGTTGCCGCAAATTATTCAGCGCGGCGAGGTCATCCAACAACGATTTCCGTAACTTGCGATCGATACCATTGGGATTCGATAAGTACAATACTGGGTCGCCGTTACCTCGGAATTTGACGCCTTGGTGATGGCTAGGTAAAAACCCAGATCCCCAATACCAGTCGTAGAATATTTGACCGCAGCTCAGTTCACGGTCGACGCTAGTCATTGCACAAAACGTGGGAAGTTCATCGTTGGCGCTGCCCAGTCCATAGGATAACCATGAGCCGAAACTTGGACGACCAGGCATCTCGCTGCCAGTCAGGAAGTAAGTGATTGCCGGTGCGTGGTTAACAGCTTCGGTGTGCATTGACCGGACTAGACAAATATCATCAGCAATACTGCCCATGTGGGGAACGAGTTCACTCATCTGTGTGCCGCATTTGCCATAGGGTTGGAACTTCCAAGGGGTCGACAGCACCTTTTGCTCTTTACCTTGAGTCATCGTAGACAATCGCTTGCCCTGCTGAATCGATTCCGGTAATTGCGTGTCATGGAACTTTGCCATGCCTGGTTTGTGATCAAACAAGTCGACATGAGAGGGTGCACCATTTTGAAACATGTAGATGACACGTTTTGCTTTAGCGGGAAAGTGAGGTGCTCCCAAATCGGTCGCTGCTGGTATTGATTCTGATGTTCCCATGAGCGACGACAAGGCAGCGATTCCAAGTCCCGTACCGGTGTTGCCGAAGAATCGGCGGCGGGTTAACTGTTGGCTGTATTGAGTGATTGGGTCAGGGGTCATGATAGTCGCTAGCCGAGGCTATTCTCGAGTAAGGAATTCATCCGTGTTAAAAATCATATTGGCGATGTTTGTGTAAGTTGCAAGATCTATCAGATCTTGATTGTCGAAGGGGTCTAGAGTTTGTTCGTAAGGCTTGTCGCCAATTTGAAGCAGTTCTTTACATTTCTCTGGTGAATCTTGATAGTAAGCGTGAGCTGTAGTGAACATTCGTTGCAAGATGGCTTTCTCTGTCGCAGTTTCTTCACGCAGTAACGCCGCGCGGAAGAGATATTCCAGGCGACGCTCGTGCTGATCGTGTAGTTGCATTACCCGTTGCGCGAAGACTCTAGCGGCTTCAATATAAGTGATATCATTTAATGTTGTTAACGCATGCAGCGGAGTATTCGTCCGCGCTGTGCGGACGTTACAGGTTTGTCGGTTGGCTTCATCGAACATGTTAGGTGGTCCCAGCGAACGACGCCAAAACGTATAGAGGCTGCGACGATACAAGGCATCGCCTGAATCTTGTTGATATTTGATTTTTCCAAAACTAAAATCGGCCCAGAGACCCTCGGGTTGGTAGGGCTTGACCGAAGGGCCTCCAAGTTTGGTCACCAACAATCCGGAAACCGCGAGCACCTGATCTCGAATTGTATGCGACGGTAGCCGGAATCTAGGGGAATGGGAAAGCAATCGATTGTAGGGATCTAGCTGTTGTGCTGTGACGGACGTGTGAGAAGATTGGCGGTATGTGGCGCTCATTACCATCGTCTTGAGTAAGCGTTTCACGTTCCAGTTGTGTTCTTGGAAATCGGCGGCTAGCCAATCTAGCAGTAGTGGATGGCTCGGTAATTCACCTTGAGTCCCAAAATCCTCGGTTGTTTTGACGATGCCGCTGCCGAAGATCTGTTGCCAAAACCGGTTGACCGTGACGCGTGCGGTGAGCGGGTTACGAGTCGATGTGATCCACCGAGCCAAGGCGAGTCGATTTCGCGGGGCGTCTTTCGCAAGTAGACCCAGACTGGCTGGGGTACCGACTTGCAGTAGTTCGTCATTTAAGGGTGAATCATATTGCCCCACCGTTAGTATCTTAGTTTCGCGAACCTCGCCACGGTCACGCATCACCATAGTTTGTGAGAAACTAGCCCGCATCCGCTGTTGCTCGGTTTCTAATAGTACTCGTTGTTTGCGAGCGTTAACGTAAGCGTCCGTGTGTTCTCGGTGATATTGTGCAACCAGTTCCGTTTCAGCAGCATTCCAGTTGCCGGCGGGCTTAGCAAGAACGGACGCGATTTGTGATGGTGGAGCATCGTTTGTTTTTAGGGTTGGTTTAGCATCAGTCGTGGTGGCGAGCCTAAAATATCCCAATGTATGTTTTGCATGTTTGGATTGATGACGCAGGGTAACGGTTAGTTGTTCGCCTTGTGCCAGTGTCAGTGGTTCCGCTAGATAAAAAATTGCCTGCCGATCGATGGATGTCTTCAGGTCACCGTCCCAGATGGCCCAGCCAGATTCGGCACTAGGGCTGAGCGTGTGTTTGACATCAAATGAGCTTTGCGTGAAATCAGCAACGGCGTCTTGTATCTTCAGGGGCCGTGGTTTTTTATCAGGGTGAGTCACCGTTAGCTCAAAACTGGTTAGCACGAAGTTGGATGCTCGTCCTGGGCCATTGAATTCGAGTCGTTCATGTGTGGTGGGTTGCAGTCGAATCGCCTTGATGTTTTTCTGCGGTTGGTCAATCACGATGGTGTAATCGTCTTTGTCAGGAAGCTTGCCGGTAATAAGCACTCCGCCGCCTGAATCAATACTGGTGGTTGCACCTGCAGAACTGGTTGCCTTAAGGGGAATCAGAGTGTTCCAACCCAGGAAGCGCTCATGGTGTTTATGTTCTGCTTGCAACGCCTGGATCCACTCGGTGCGAGCTTGCTCTTCTTTTTCAGCAGGCAGTCGCGCGCTGCCTGTAGCGTTTGCCAATTCTCGTTTGATGGAATCAAATCGTTGCCGTTGTGTGGCTGTGGGAACTTTTAGTACAGGGTTGGCATCGCCCCCAGCATCCACTCGTCCCGTTTCGTCGATATTATTAAAGAACGCATACATCTCGTAATATTCACGTTGCGTAAGTGGATCGTATTTGTGGTCATGACAGCGAGCGCAACCGACGGTAAGTCCCAGCCAAACGGTTCCTGTCGTCTCAGTACGGTCAAAAACATATTCCACGCGGCTCTCTTCGGCGATCCGGCCACCTTCCCCGTTGAGGGGGTGGTTACGATTAAATCCAGTTGCGATTCGTTGGTCTAGCGTTGGTGACTCCAGTAGGTCTCCCGCTAGTTGTTCAATGGTAAATTGGTTAAACGGCATGTTGTCATTGAACGCATTAATGACCCATGTTCGCCAGAAATGACTCGTTCTTGTACGGTCGCCTTGATAGCCATTGGTGTCAGAATACCGAGCGGCAACTAACCAATTCCACGCCAAGTGTTCGCCATACTCCGGTTGCGCCAATAAATTGTCGACGATTTGTTCGTAATGTTCGGCTGTAGGATTCGCTAGGAAAGCTTGAGCTTGTATCGGCGTTGGGGGGAGGCCGGTTAAATCGAGCGTTAGTCGTCGTAATAGAGTTGCCGCAGGAGCAGGGGTTGAGGGTTGAAGTTGAGCCGACTGCAGCTTGGCTACTATGAAGTGGTCAAGCGGGTTGCGTGCCCATTTGGCAACGCGTTTTTTGAGCTGGGGGACTGCGGGCTTAACGAGAGGCTGTAGTGACCAGTGGCCGGAATAGTTTGCGCCTTGTCGGATCCACTGTGTGAGCAAGTTAATTTGCGCAGAGCTTAAGTTGCGATTGGAATCCGGAGGCGGCATTTGTACATCGGAATCCGTGGTAGTAATTCGATGAATCAGTTCGCTAGCGGCGGGACGGTGTTGAATGATCAGCGGGGGATCACGCTGTTCGGCGAGCCCAGCTTGCGTGTCGAGACGTAGATCGGCTTGGCGTGTTTTGGCATCGGGACCGTGGCATTGATAGCAGTGGTTGGCGAGGATGGGACGAATGTCGCGATTGAAATCGATCGACGTATTATCGTTGTTTGCCAACAATGTTGCCGCGCCCGTTATGAACGTCGCGGCTGCAATTACGAGCAGTGCCGAGAATTTTCGAGGCTGATAATAGGTAGGCATGGGAGGTGCGTTCACTTAACTGTTGTTGCACGAAGAAAGGAAGCGGTTCGTCGAATTACTGATTTACTCCAATAACGGCTACGATCTATTTTACACGATTAAATCAATGATTCCAACGATGGCAATGCAGCAATTAATGTGGCTGTCACCACGACGGTTAACAATACCGAACCAGCCAACAATAGCAACAACTCAGTGCCGAGTAACTTGAATACCAGTAAACGTGAACAGCCAAGCAATCTCATCGTCTCCAGATCGTGTTTCCGGACAATGAGAGATTGAAAAACAATCACAGCAATCAGCAATAATGTGACGGCTCCAAGCAGCAGAAAAATCCTTTGCAAAATTGTGTTCATTTGAAAGACGTACCGCATAATCGTGTTGATTTCCACGTCGGGACGCAATACTTGCAGGGACTTGTGGTTAATGTACTTTCCCTCCAATACAACTTGATCCCGAAGTGTGTTAGGCCATATTAGGACTGCTGTTATCGGATAGAGATTGCGATTGCCGTGAAAATGAATTTTATGTCGATTGGTCTCGTCTATTGTTTGGATGGACTTGTTAGGTCGGTGTCCATCGGTCGCATCGGCTAGCACGGAACTATTTGCCGCGGCAGTTCCTTGATCTGACATGTCATGACCGTGGCCATATCCATCGAGGATCCAGGCCGTATCGAGTGACACAAAGACTGCTCGATCGTCGGGCGTGCCGGATGGCTGCAGTCGACCGACGACTATCAAACTAAGTGGTGGGGGTGCACTGAGATCAAAAGGATTGGAGATGTCAGTATGTATGACATCATTGCTAACGTTGACGAGTGCGCCCACAACGCATTCACCCGCTTGAGCGAACAGTTGTCCGGACTGGAGGTTGAGATCGCGAACAGTGAAGTAGTCTCTTGTTGTTCCAATGACGGGGGTTGCTTGATCATTGGCAGTGTGAAGTAGGTGAACTGGGATACAGCGCAGCGACTTATTTGCTGTGATATGTGTCACGTCTTGCCACTGGAGCGGCGGCAGAGATTCTCCGAGAAAATACTGAACCTTGAGGACCGTGTCGAAGCGACTTCCTTGAGGCGATAGCATGACGGGAGGGTTGCCGCTGCGCGTGTACAGCGTCCGTAAGTATTGACTTACAATGTTTGACGTGACGATGGGTAGACTGACCGCCAATGAAATTGCGATGAGGATAGCCGCTGACTGTTTGCGGTGAGAGGCTAGATAGGCCCCAGCGAGTCGTATGATGGCGATGGACGGAATCATGATGCCGCCGTTTCCATTAAAGAATCCAAGTCTACAACCTGCTCAAATCGATTAATTGAATCAGCATCGTGGGTGACGGCGAGCACTGTGGCATCGTTGGAGCGTGCTTCAGAGTTTATGAGATCCCAAATGATATCGCTGTTTTTGCGATCCAGATTGGCGGTAGGTTCGTCGGCAAAAATAACCGCAGGGTTATGGATTAACGCTCGGCAAACAGCGACCCGTTGCATTTCACCGCGGGATAGTTTGATAACAGGGCGATCCAACAGATGCGCGATGCCCACTCGGTTAGCCAGTTCGTCAAGTCGAGCGATTGCCGGGCCGCGGTCACGCTTACTTCCTAGAGTTACGCCCAACAGGATGTTGTCACGCAGGCTCAAGTATTCAACCAGTCGGAAGTCCTGAAAGATAAACCCACACTCTCGATTTCGGAAATCCCGCATCGCCGTGTTAGACAGTTCCGACAGTCGCTGACCTTTGATTGTGATCTCGCCAGCTTGAGTTCTTTCAATTCCCGACAACAGGCGCAGCCATGTGGTTTTACCGCAGCCACTTGGCCCAGTAATGACACAGTGCGCCCCAACAGCAACTTCTAATTTCGGGAAGGCAAGCCTGAACTCCGAGCCTGGATACCGAAAAACCAGATTCTCGGCGGTGATTATCGGTTTGGTGTTTTGCATGGCTGAGAGTTTAGGGCACTGTGAGGCTAGCAGATTGGCACGTTGCGTATGACCTTGATTGTAATGGCTACCCTGTGTGAAGACCAATGGTCAGCAATCTGCGTTTTCACATGCTCTGTCGTATTTTGCTAATATAGAAAGACAGAAATAGAATGAACCAAACGTGTAAACGGAAAAACCGATGCGAATTATCTATACAGTGTTGATGGTTGGATTGACTCTATTTGAGTTCGCCGGCGGGGCAAACGCAGAGCAAATAGCGACCGGCATCAAGTTTACTGCGGGTGCAGTAAACTCGGTACATCTGCAGGGAACATCCAAATCGGCAATCGTATACGGTGTTGCTAATGATGCGCGACCAAATGTCGATTTTCTCTTGTTGTCCCACCATCGCCGAGATGTACTATGGGCAGCCCGCCCGTTGGTGGATGCTGGTGCGAAAGCGATTGCACCGTTGGCAGAAAGGTCGTTGATAGAGACGCCGGAGGAGTTTTGGGAGGGATTTCGTACAAAACGTTTCCATGATTACGCTCAGCAATCGACAAAAATATTGGATCGTGCGCTTGCCGTTGAGCGATGGGTTGTTGCCGGAGATGAGATCGATCTCGGTGGAATCCAGTTACGAGTTATTGAAACGCCAGGGTTTACTCGAGGTAGTATTTCCTACGTAACGGACATTGACGACACTCGTATCGTGTTTACCGGCGACATGATTTATGCTCCCGGAAAAGTGCTCGATCTTTACAGTTTTCAAGATGCTATCGCTGAGGCCAAAATTGGCGGTTATCACGGCTACGGTGGGCGGCTGTCTGCCCTTGTTGCGAGTATTGACAAAGTGTTAGCGCTCAAGCCAGATGTTCTCGTGCCTCTCCGTGGAGAAGTTATGCGGCGACCTACCGCTGCGTTGACACGATTGAAGTTGCGGGTTCAGCAACTTTACAGAGATTATCTGTCGACAACAGCGTTGAACTGGTATTTCAAACAGGAAAGAATGACGTTGAGTGCCAAGGGTATTCTTGACGAAAAGCAGGAAGTGTCGTTGATGCCCTACAGCTTGCACGAAGAAACGCCGGAATGGATTTGGGTTCGCGGAACTAGTCGTTTGGTGATCGCGGAAAATGGTCATGCCATGCTTATTGATTGTGGCAACGATGGTGTGATTGACGCCGTGAAGGATCTCATTGAGCGCGGACTGGTAAAGCAAGTTGATTCTATCTTTGTCACACATTACCACGACGATCACACCAATTCAGTTCAAAACGCAGCTGAGTATTTTAAGTGCCCCGTTCTTGCGGTAGCTAATTATGTCGATATTCTTGAGAATCCGGGTAGCTACCATATGCCCTGCCTGCACCACAACCCCATCAAGGATATTGTGAGCAAGCAAGATGGCGAGACGATAATGTTTCACGAGTTCAAGATGACGTTTCACGTATTTCCAGGGCAGACTTTTTATCACGGAGCGTTACTCGTAGAAAAAGATGATCACTTACCCGTCTATTTTATAGGCGATGCCTTTTCACCTTCGGGGATGGACGACTATTGTGTGCTCAATCGTAACTTAATGCACGAAAATGACGGGTACCTAATGTGCCTTGATCGAGTGCGTAAACTTGGTAACGAGTATTGGTTGATCAATGAGCATATCCCTCACATTTTTCGATTCACCGAATCCGAATTGAATTACTTAGAGACACAGTTTCGAAAACGGATCAAGACCGTTAGCGCGTTGATACCATGGGATGATCCCAATTACGGTGTCGATGAGCAGTGGGCGATGATTTATCCCTATGGCAGTACGGTTAAAAAGGGTGAGATTCGAGAGTTCGAAATTGTATTTACCAATCACTCTTCGCGCAAGCGACGATACGATGTGAAATTGCGAATTCCAGCGGGGGCGAAGATGGTTAGTCTTGAAACTTCAACCGTGATTGCTAGTGGAGCACTTGGAGGCGTTCGTGCTAAAGTGCAAATGCCAAGCATCGAGGGGACCTATTTGATTCGCGTGGATATTGCTTCGCAGGGAATCGATGTTCGAGACTGGATTGAAGCGCTGGTGGTGGTTCAATGATAGTTCGCCGTGGTTGTACAAACTGTATGTATTTCTCACATTCTCAAGCAGATGTCCACGGTCTCCTGTGGCTGCTGCTGGCGGTTGTTTGTGTGCTGGGGGCAGTTGTGCCTGTGTCCGCTCATCCTATTTCCCTCACCGATGCTGTAGTTGACGTTCGTATGGATCATGTCCAGATCAAGCTTGGTGTGGCTATTGAGGATTTGGTTCTGTACTACGAACTTCAGGCTAACAGAGAATTCAAATATCCAGCGGACGAACTGCGAGAAATGGCTAAAGAGCATCAGTCGTTTATTCACGAACGGTTGCAGATTCGAGGTGCCGACGGCACGTTGTTAGCGGGGCATGTTCAGGGAATGGACACCACTCAGATTCCAGAGGATGGCGTGCTGCAAACTGAAATAAAGTCACGCAGTATTCACTATCAAATCAAGTACGCAGTTGATAAACCACACCGTTTCTTGACGATTCGCCAAGTGTTCGGGGAATTGCAGCCGGCATCGATGGATTGTTTGCTACTACACAATGGTTTTTTGCTGGAAAAGGCTCGGCAGCTTGCCTCAGGACAAACATACACAATTGAACTCGATTGGGACAATCCACCCACTGAAAGACCTGATTACAAGACATTTCGGCAAAATAAGGAAAAGCAACTACGCCAACGCTTGGGGATTGCTAGTTACAGTATTTTATACTCCTTCCTTTATATAACACCTCGTGAAGTACGGCACGAAATTCTGATACCGATGTTGACTCTCGAAAAATGGGTACCACTGCAACGAAGAGATCCGGATTTTCTGGACGTGGATGAGCAAAAAGCCGCTCAGAAGTCGTTGGCTGATTTTTTTAGTAGAGGCAATCCAGTCACGATCAATGGAACGGTCATCACGCCAACGCTTGATCGTGCAAGTTTTTTTGGCCTAGATATTCGTGACTTTGCCTTGAATGCCCCTCCCCGTCGCGTGAACGTATACCAAGCGCGAGTTGGATTGATATTGAGTTACCGGCCATCCTCGCCAGTGCGTCAGCTAACCGTTGAATGGGATACCTACAATAAATATGCACCAATGCTCAAGTCGCTCGTGTTCGTAAATGACGAAGACCCGTTTAGTCAATTTTTTGTCAAGAATGCACCAGGGTTTGAGTGGACGTTAGCGAAAGTCAAACGTGATAAACCACAGGGCGTCAAAGATGGGCTTAAGGTGCAACAGATTACTCAGCCTTGGGGCAAACAGATAGCTGGTGGTGTACTTCGAAATGTGTTTACCGCGATTAACAGAGATGGCGATGGCGAGGTGTTTGACGCATTGGCGGTTTCTGTCAGTCCCAAGTTGATTCGCGAAATATATTTGCAAATCAAACGCGCTTTGATGGTGGCGGAGCAAGGTTCTGCATCGTTGCACGTGCGTGATGTGGCTGTTCAATCAGTCGAAATCGTGCGTGGTGACGGCAATCAGATCATGCTGCAGTGTCGCTGGCAAGTGACTGGCACCGTCGAACATTGGGGACACTTGCACACGCGAGTTGACGAATTTGTAGGGGAGCTGACTTTATCCAGAGAGCGTGCGGGTTGGCTGCTTGATACCTTTCGAGTGAGCGAACAAAAACAACAAGCAATTAAAACGACTTTACGTTATGGTGGATAATTCCTAAGGTACCGACGAATTTGACAAACTTTGTTAATCGATAAACTACAGCTAGAGGAAATAGGCGGATGGGAAATATGTGGCAGCGAGTACTGGTACCTGTGGCGTTGATAGCATGTGTTGCAGTTGGTTTGACGCGAAGTGCCCAATCTGCGGAAGTAGCAGAAGTGGCTAGATTAGATACAGTCACCGCAGCACGTTGCCTCAAGATTCTCAGAGGGGCTGTCCGTAGCGATGAGTTTTGGCCCTCAATGCATGCTGCCGAGGCATTGACTTTAACCGGGCACGGTGACGAGGTGGTTACATTGCTGACGCCACTGCTGCCTTTGGAAAAAGATGACCAAAAACGCTGCGGTTTAGCTCGCGAGTTGGTGCGTGCTGGGCAACGACAGCACGTCAATGTGTTGTTATCGATTATGGCGGGAGATGATGCATATGGGCATGTTCATTCGTGTGAAAGTATCTATAAGGTATTCGAGATTGGTGACGGTGTAGCGTTGCGGGCTGCAATACAACCAGGAAACCCAATCAAGAAACAGCTGATGGCAGCGGCGGCTTTGGGGCGCTGGGGGCATCCACAGGCCATGAAGATTTTGCGGGGTGCCGTGTCGAGTAAGGATCCGGATGAAGCACGGATTGCTGCATGGGTGTTGGCTCGTATCGGGGACGCAACGGATATTCCTTTACTGCGAAAAAACATAGCGAGGTTTGATGATCCATTGGTTGTTGCCTATTTCGAGAACTCGATGGCTACGTTAGGCGACACGGCGGGGTTACAGGCGATGGCGAAGATGTTGCAAAGTGACGACTCGGCGCTGCAGGTATATGCCGCAACGTTTGCCGGTGATGCGCGGGCAGTATCGCTCGCTCCGTTGTTGTTGCCACTACTGGAACATGAAGTGCTTGATGTGCGAGTGCGAGGAGCTCAAACATTGCTTGTTCTGAGTAAACCGAACACGGCATTGGGCAACGATCAGATTGTGATACAGGATGTGTTTGCGGCGACTGCTAAGAATCCGCGCTATAGTGAAGGCTCAATCGTGGCGCTGGCCGACGGTCGCTTGTTGTTTGCAACCACGGAATTTGCTGACAGTGCCTCGGACTTTGCGAATGCCCGCATCATTGGGCGGACGTCAAAAGATGGCGGGGTGACTTGGGACGCGGCACAGGTGCTGCAGAAATCTGTTGGGAAACTCAATGTGATGTCCGTCACGTTGTTGAGATTGACCGACGCGGGTCCTTACTCCGGTCCGATCGGAATGTTTTACTTGGTCAAAAATGCCCATGATGATTTGGATGTCTGGTTAAAGGTGTCCACGGATGAAGGCAAGACGTTTGGGGAATCCGTTTTGGTCACGAATCAACCAGGGTATCACGTGATGAATAATGACCGAGTTCAGCGATTGTCGACTGGGCGATTAGTCGTACCCGTGGCTTCCACAGCAGATGTATCCAAGGTGAATCACTTTGTAGCGAGGTGCTTTCTTTCTGATGACCAAGGGCTAACTTGGCGTCTGGGCCAAGGTGCAATTGACTATGCGCAGCGTGGAGCGATGGAACCGGAGATCGTGGAACTGGCAACTAGCGAGGACGGTCGGGTCCGTTTAGCGATGTATATTCGAACCCAATTGGGGCACATTGCTGTTGGGTATAGTCATGATGCAGGGGAAACTTGGACAAAGGCAGTGGACGCGAAGATCCGCGCTCCGGAAGCACCGGCGACAATTCGTCGGGTCCCGTCAACCGGTGACCTGGTATTGGTGTGGAATGACAATTTTACCGCGGGCGCTGGGCATGGCGGGAAACGAACGCCGCTGTCGATTGCGATTAGCAAAGATGACGGGAAAACGTGGCAGAAGGTAGGTGATATTGAAACGAGTAAGCAGCATACGTATGCTTACACGAGTCTGTGTTTCGTCCGTGGCCGTATGGTAATGAGTTATTACGTTCGTGACGAATCCACTGGACGGATCTCCAATCGTTTCCGTTCGCTTCCGATTAGCTGGTTGTATAACTAAAGATTTTGACTGACGATTCAATTCCAATTTCTGTTGACGCCAATAATTGCGAATCGAGCAATCTCGTTGAGTTGCGCGAAAGATTTCAGGGGCGAGTTAAAACAGCATTGCTGTTGATCTTGTTGGCTGTGCCGTGGATCGCAGCGCATCTTGTGTTAAAGAACGATGTTAGTGCTGCGCCTCATAATGATGATTGGCTTTATGCTCGCAGTGTTCAGGTGTTAGCGGATGATGGACGCTACCAGCATGTGACGCAGCATGGTCAATTAGCAGCGAGTGTGGTGAGTCACGTAGGCTGGGGGTGGCTCTTTACTGCGAATGAGTTTAGCTACGCTGGATTGCATCGATCGCAAGGCGTCGCCGGGTGGTTGGTTTGTTGTTTTTTGTTTTTGCTGGCACGGAAACTAGGCAGTGATACTGGCCCGGCCCTCGTCGCAGTCGCTGCCCTGCTCGTGAACCCGTTGTTTTGGGGGCACACGTTTACTTTTATGACGGACATTACGGCGCTCATGTATATGTCGGCTGCCCTGCTCTGTTTTGTTTCTAGCCGGAATTTGCAGCGAATCTCTTATCTGGTTGCGGGCAGTGTTTTAGCTGCACTAGCATTGTGGAGTCGACAGACACATGTCCTAGTGATTTTGGTGCCGTTGGTGGTACTTGTGTTTCGACGCAACGATTTCGCTTTGCTGCAAATCGGTCTCCGAGTGGTGGCGATTACTTGCATACCGGTCCTTGCTTGGGCGGTGTTTGAATTCGGCCTGCTGGTCCCCGGTGATCAACAACGGGCTTCGATTATTTCAGTCAAAGACTGGGACGCCGCACGAGCGAAGCAAACCGGCATTTATTTGTATGGTTTGGTGTTATTGCTGGGGATGTTGTTGTTGCCGTTAGCAGTTTTATCCGTAGCGAAGATCCGCAAGAGAAACGAGACAGGCATACGGGTTAATTGGTTGTTGGCGGGCGCTGCGCTACTGGGCCCGTTGGCAATACTGTTTTGGACTGGTGGTCGTGGCGTGATAACGCAATCGGTGGGTG
>DTSG01000316.1 GCA_012965455.1 Planctomycetaceae bacterium
TGAAGGACACCGTGCTGGAGATGGTCAGGGGTTAGTGATCAAGGCTCGGCATCCCAGACTTTCAGCGTCTTGTCACCGCTGCCGCTGACGATCCGCTTCCCGTCGGGGCTGAAACTCACGCTCCTGACCCAATCTGAGTGTCCTTTGAGTGTGAGCAGCTCCTGTCCGGTCTCGGCATCCAGTGCGATGACGAAGTTGTGCGGCGTGCACAGGTACAGGCTGTCATCGATCTTCAGCGGCGTGACTTCGTAGCGCTTCGTGATTCTCAAAATCCAGCGACGTACAAAATCATGAAGCACATTGTGCGAACGGTCTGCGCGCGCCTTCGTTCCACGAATATCAGCATCGTTAATGCGATTAATCCCGACCTAGAGGCCATTACGCCAATGCCAAGTAATACGCGTCCTAAGACCTTTTGGCGAGGCCTTCTGGAAAAAGTAAAAGGCGGCCAAGCATGAGTCTTAGTGCTTCGGAACGGTCTTTTATTAAGGGGCTGCGCCTTTTTTCTGATTTTACGGAAGCAGAACGCAATGAAATTGCGGGTCGATTCTCATCTCACAACTTGAACACCAATGAAACCTTGTTTAAAAGCGGTGAGGATGGATTGGCCTGTTATGTTCTTCTTCGGGGTCGTCTCGGGATTTGGCTCGATCAAAAAGAACGCCATGAGGAAATCGCGAGTGTTATGCCGGGCGGCATCTTTGGGCACATCGCGCTTCTCGACGGCTATCCTCGATCCGCAACCTGTATTGCGTCGCAAGAGTCTGTCGTTTTAGAACTTTCGATTTTCGATTTTGCCGCTTTGATCAGTCCAGAAAAGGCGCTGGGATTCAAGTTGTTGACTGTGCTGACCGGCATCGTGGTCGAACAATTGCGGGCCACGAATCAGAGGCTCACGCGCTTGGCCCTCGCCGAGCACACTTCAGACACTCCCCGCCAGCCAAACAGTCCAGATATTCGAAAAACCATGCAGGAAGCAGTGGGCATTGGTTACTCTTCCAGTATGGAGACGCTGAATGAACTCGATGATGTTGAGGTGGTCGTAGCCGAGGCAGATAAATACCGTCAATACACGCGAAAACCGTAGTTTCAAAAGGCTTGAGGCGCTCCCGCTTTTGATTTAGGTGTTTGTCATTAAATTGCGATTCAAAAAAGCAGCATTCATTTGTGCCTTGCTTCTTGTCATCAGCGGCTGTGAGCCCGAGTCAGAAACGACGTATTACCGAAGTGGTGCGAAGAAAGAACTCAAACACATTAAATCCAAACAAGCGCACGGGCCCTATATTCGTTATTTTAGAAGCGGAAAAATAGAACGAAAGGGGCAGTACTTTGAGGGCGCTGAAGACGGCAAATGGATTTATTATTTTGAGTCGGGAAAAGAGCGGGGCCGCGAAGTCCATGTCAAAGGAAAGAAGGAGGGGATGTCTTATCGGCTCAACGTGCACGGTGGCTACCAGTCGAAGTCGAACTGGGCAAACGGCAAGCGCGATGGATCTACGACAGTATGGAAAAAGGGCAAAAAGTCGGAAGAGGCGATTTATGTTAATGGACTAAAACACGGGTCCCTCAAGCGTTGGAACAAAGATGGTCGCCTCAGTGAAGAAGAAGAATACAAGCAAGGGAAGCGTATTCGCGTCCGCTTTTGGCATGCGAGCAACGGGACGCTCTCCTCAGAACTCAAATTAAAGAATGATAAAATCCAATCGGCGGTTTCTTGGCATGATAACGGCGAGAAGCATTCTGATTCGATCTACGTCAAAGATCGGGTCGTTGAAATCAAGTGTTGGGACGACGCAGGAAAAGTCTTGGGCTCGAAACCGAGTCGTGAGCTTGGCCTGCGATGTCCATATCCTGGCGAAAAAGAGAAACCGAAAGAGGGGAAAACAGAATGAGCATGCCGGCGCAGCCGCAAGCTAGCGCAGTGCCCAGTAAGCGCTCAGGATCAAAATGAGTCCGGAGGCTGACACTGCCGGTTGAGGCAGCCATCGCCCGAGTTGCCAAAACTGCTGAGCGAAAAACTCGGTGGGAAGTTCCTCCATGCCTTCGTAGCCGAGTTTACTTGGCGCTTGATCGGGCAGAATGGCGGTTCCAAAAACCCAATCCCAAATTGACAAGACAATCCCGAAATTACGCGTTGGCCCGTCATACGCATGGTGCCAAATATGCATGGCGGGATTGTTGAATAAGTAGCGAAACGGACCATACGTCCAAGAGAGGTTTGCGTGATTGAGGTGACCGATCAAGGTGCCAAAAATGGCTTGAATCCACAAGGCCTCCACTGAAAAGCCTAGCCAGGCTAAGGGCAGGGCCATCATGCCCTGATAAATAACAACTTCGATCCACTGAAAACGAAAAGACACAATCCAGTCCATTTCGCCGTCTACGACACCGTGGTGGAGTTTGTGGAAGTGCCACAAAAATGGAACGCGGTGCAGAGCGTTGTGAACACACCACTGAATGAAATCAAGACTAATGATGGCTGCGATTACCTGTAGCCACATTGGCCAATCGACGGCGACACTTTGGAAGTCGGGCTCAACCAGGTAACGACCTGCAAAAGCGTAAAGCAAGACACCAACAACATGCCCATTGAAACCGAGATGGAACAGATCTGAAAGTAAGCCACGTCGCAACCAGGATTGCCCTTGTCGGTGAGCGAACACTCGCTCGATAAAAAACACCAAGATTGATACGGCGATGAGCGCTAGCCAATAAGGGATCATTTGATGGGAGTCACTTTTGCGTGCAGATTGGCCTTTAACATCAGCCCCCATTTCTTATTATAGGGATGAACGAGGGTGGTGCTTTTCTTGTTTTTGATCCTAATGCGAGATGAGCTAGTAGTAGCGTTACTTTCTTTGGGGTGTTTACCGTTGCTTCTATCAACTAGCACTTCAAAGGGAAAGGGGAGTTCAAAGTCGAAAGTAACGCCTATCCGAATCAAACTCATGTC
>DTSG01000317.1 GCA_012965455.1 Planctomycetaceae bacterium
GACCGACAGGCAACGCTTTTAGGCGTCCAAGAATTGAAGCGGCAGTCAGCGGTGGCGGCAGATCGGAACAACTCGAAAATCGTCTTGCTCGTGGCCGATGGGCTCGGTGGACTTCCGCATGAAGTCGGCGGGCAAACGGAATTGGAAGCTGCCAACACACCAAACCTCGACGCCTTAGCTACCCGCGGCGTGCAAGGATTAAGTCACCCAGTATTACCGGGTATCAGTCCGGGCAGTGGTCCTGGGCACCTTGGCCTTTTCGGCTACGACCCACTGAAATATCAAATTGGGCGGGGAGCACTGGAAGCAACCGGCATCGGCTTTGAGCTGCAAGACGGCGATGTTGCGATTCGATGTAATTTTTGCACCCTCGCTGCAGACGGAAATATAAGCGATCGCCGTGCTGGTCGTATCGCCACGGAACTTAGCGCCCCGTTGGCCGAAAGCCTACGACAAATCCAAATTGAAGGGATTGAGATATTCGTCGAACCCGTCAAAGAACATCGCTTCGTCGTCGTACTACGTGGACCTGGACTAGGCGGGGATGTACTCGATACCGATCCACAAGCCACAGGAGTTCCTCCGCTGGATCCCGTTGCCACGGATCCTGCCAGTGAAAAGACTGTCGAAGTTGCAAAACAATTTTTGCTGCAAGCTCGTGAGATTCTGCAAGACCAAGAGCACGCCAACTTCCACACAATGCGCGGGTTCGCCGCTAAACCAAAGCTACCAACGTTCCAAGAAGTCTATGGACTGCGAGCCGCCGCAGTGGCAGTCTATCCGATGTACAAAGGCCTCGCACGACTCGTCGGAATGGACATCGTCGGCAACGCCAGTAACCTCGATGAACAAGCAACCGTCGTCAAGGAAAACTGGGACAAATACGATTTTTTCTTTGTCCACTTCAAATACACCGACAGTACTGGGGAAGACGGCAACTTCGAGGCCAAAAAACAACGCACCGAAGATTTTGATGCGTTCATCCCTCAGATTCTTGAACTCAACCCTGACGTCGTCATCGTGACCGGTGACCACAGCACACCGAGTTTTCTGTCCAATCACAGTTGGCACCCAGTACCAACTTTGCTCGCTTCAAATTGTTGTCGTTACGACCAACAAACCGCATTCAATGAATCCACCTGCCTCTCAGGCGGCCTCGGCCAATTCGAAGCCAAACATCTGATGACCCTCGCACTGGCCAACGCCGGCCGACTCGGAAAATACGGCGCATAGTTTAACCATTCGCGGCCTTATTTCACAAACCGCGCATTCACCCAATTTGCATAGTCTAAGATGTCAGCGCGGTCGGCCATGTCGACGACCAAGCTAAGACGTCGAGCGTCACCGAGCGGTATATCAATCGACCGCAAGTCATCGCCGCCACGAACCACTGGACTGTCAAAAGCGGACTGCCACTCAGAACCTTGCTGGCCCTGTAGCAAGACATGAACGCTCACGCTGCCCTGCTCTGCTGCTCGGGAATCAATGCCTACATCTGATCGAAATCGCGAGTAACCCGCGGGAATATCAAACGTCAAGCGACTCACCGAGACCATTCCGACACCAGCTAGATAGAGCTTCCCAGCTACTCGTAGTGTCCCACCAATCGCGTTTCGTCCAAGCCCATAGCCTCGCGCAATTTGTTTGTCAGATACCGACTTGAATATTGGCAAATATCGATATTGAGTCGGCTTAACGTCATGCAAAAATATATACCGTTTACCCACTGGTCGATAATACGAAACCGCCGACCAGGGATTAAAGCTGGCGATCTCTGAGCTTAGAAATGGCGGTAGGGTCTCCAGCTTGAGCCCGCTGACCGTCTGCCACACCAATTTTTCACCGTCTCTAATGACACTCTTCGCCCCACCGTAACTGCCATTGTTAAATCCAAACTGCTGGACTTCGTTCCTGGGCTCAGCTCCTGCGACCTTCCTCGCAAAAAACAGTGCACTGACAGCTGACACCGCGAATGCGACTGGCGTCTTCAAGCCAGTGGCTGTCAATTCAAGTCGACGATCATCTAAGAGGGTTAGCTTACCCGTTAATTTTGTTCCATCATGCAACACAATCCCATCCCCGCCGCCTTGCATATCATTTGCCGCCGAGCGAACCGTTTGCAACAACTCGTCCCGAGCCAGCAAATCATGCGGCGGATGATACAAAACAGCCTGTACCATTTCCAACGGACACCGAAACTTCTTCCACGTCAACGAGTCACCAACGATGTCCGCTACACCCAACGTCACTTTATCAACCACGATCACTTCACCATGTGTCAACACGATCCACGGACGACCACCTTGTTCTTGAATAGCCCCAAGCTCAAACAATTCTGACGGTAGAAGTTCTAATCGCTTGTCGCCTACCTGTATTTTCACACTCATCTCGTCAATACTCAGCACTTCGCCAACCACGTCGCGCTGTTGCAATCGGACATTGACTGTTGCGACTGGAGATTGCGCTGTACATATTGTGCCAGCAGTTAGCAGCAAGGCAAACACTTCCAACACTAAGATGTGGCGAATCATCATGATCTACTATTTTCGCAAAGCGGGTAAATGACTGCTCGGCATTTGTAAAATCAAACAAGCCATCGCCGTCGCATAAGGGTCACATATAAAATCGTCCTGCCACGCTCCATTGGCCTGTTGTTTTTCTAACAACAAGGTGCTGGTTTGAGCATACCAATCCTTCCAGGGCTTTCCAGAAATCCCAGAATTGCCACTAGATTGGTATAACGCATGAGCCGCATAGTACTGTCCATAAAAATAATGTGGATCCCCCGCATAGTCTTGATTCGGCGGAATATGTTGCATTAGGTAATCTACGCCACGCTTGAGGACTTGCTTCTTAGCCCATCCCAAACTCTGTAAAGAGACCAAAGCTGACGCCGTCCGCCCGTAGGCACTCTCACCGGGTTGTGAAGTATAGCGAAATCCACCATCGGAGTTTTGTAGCGCTATCACATATCGTCGACACGCGTCAATAGTAGCGGGCGGCACATACATACCCGCATTACGTGCTGCCCGCAAAGCTAATACTTGGCAAACCGTTACCGAAATATCAGCATCGCCCTTCTGTGGTTCATAACGCCACCCACCCTCATCGTTTTGCGTCCTGACAATCAGTTTGACCCCGTTTTCTATGACAGCCCGTAGGCCCTTTTGTCGCGAGACTCCAAACACTTGTGCTAAAAATAGCGTCGAAAAACCGTGTCCGTACATCGGGCCACGGTCGTTTGATTCTCGAGAACCAATGACGCCTGTTTCTTGAGCGTGCCTCATTACGAAATCCACCATCAAGGAAACGTGTTTGCCATAGGGACCTCGTTCTGGAAGATGCCCGGCGGAAACAAAAGCAAGTCCCGCTAAACTAATCACTGCTAGATTGCGTTCATATTCAGC
This sequence comes from Planctomycetaceae bacterium, assembly GCA_012965455.1. Lineage (GTDB taxonomy): Bacteria > Planctomycetota > Planctomycetia > Pirellulales > Pirellulaceae > UBA721. The sequence continues at coordinate 3,408 of DTSG01000317.1, forward strand.
AGACCCAAATGCACCATCATCCGTTTGAGAATCTACTAGAAACCGCAAGCCCCGACTTACCGCTTGGCGATGTTCAACGGTGAGCAGCGACTGTTGTGCGGACAAATCCAACGACCACAGAATTGGCACAGACCCCAGTAATAATGTACGTCGATCTATCATTTATTCTCTCACCAATGCTACTGTCCTAGCGGTTTCCGCTGATTCAACCGCAAATAAAACTGTTCAATCAAACGTTCATACCGCGCGATAAACGGATTGGCCGCAGCATCTCGTAATTGCGTCCGGACTCGAGGTGGCAAGTGATTCCACAGCAATAATTGTCGCTGTGCAAGTTCCTCTGGTGTCAGGTCCTGCGTACCACCCGTAGAAGTACCATCAGCGTCTGCCATAGCGTTTTCAGATGCTATACCGACACCAGCTTCTTGACCACTCGCACCTGCTGTTGGCGTTTCGGAAAACACAGATTGCGGACCAGCTTGTTCCCGACTAATCACTCTTGTTAACTGACGAATGATATCAATTTGCAGTTTCTGAATCTCACCTTTGGATTTTTCCGAATCGATTTCTAGCTTACGTAAATTCCTAGTGACCTTTTTCATCTGCAACTCGATCTGCAACAACGCACCACTCATATCGCCCATCCCAATATCTTCGCCATTCGTTACCGCTGTGTTGGCCACTCCACCCGCTCCTAGACGTGGGCGTGATGATACTGCCGCAAGGCTTGCCGGATTGTCAGATGCCCCCGGCACAGAGCCAAAAAGAGACTGTTTCACTTGCGGCGACAAAACAATCGCGGGTTCTTTACCAAAGCTCTGGTTACAAAGATTCAGCACCACACAAATAACAATCAGTGATCGCCACCACGAAGAACTGTTCGTTGTTAGAAATGACAGCATTTACTGAACCCCTTTCTTCGGCTTAAGGCTTTTAGTTTTATTTTCGCGATCGCTCTGCTGACTACGAGACTGCCTTATTTGGGAAACAATCACCGACAATTCGCGTTGCCGGTCCTCAAGTTCTTTGAGTTGCCGTAAATAACCAGCACGCATTTCTGGCGCATTTAACAACGACATCACCCGCATATTTATATCTTCTTGCACCGCGAGAATCAAAACAAGATCAACCGCTTCCCTTTGATTACGAACTACATCCGACTGCTGTTGCGGATCCACGGCTGCATTTCGACGCGTTCCAGCCGCATCAATGATCGTCCGCAACAACGACAGAGCACTAACGATGTGGGCTTGGCAAACTCGAGTGTCGTCAAACCACATCTGCTGAGCATTTTGTAAATGCGACGCCACCGATCTCAAAGATAAATCTACCACGGGAGGTGTCCACTCAAACCCAAGCAACTCAACAATCATGTTCGTTACCAGCTCTTGCCTAGCCGCAATCGCTGATAGCTCAATTTGCTCCAAACCAGTATTTTGCAAATCAGCTTCAATGCCAAGTTGTTGTTTATAAATCGTTTTCAACGAATCCAACAACTGTACGGCGCGCATCTGATTGTGACCGAGTTGTATCGCAGTTGTTGTTACCGTGGATAAGATTTCCTGCATCATAATGGTCACTCGCTGCTGCTGTTCCACAGCCAAAACAACGTCATTCTGCAACAACAACCTAGCGGCGTTTCTCATATCACCCACAATCGAAGAGTCTAGTAATTTTTGCAAAAAATGAAATTCAGTGGCGGCTTGATTAACAAATTCATCAGCGGAGTTTGATAATTGAAAAACATACTGTGCAACTCGGTCGGCAAGGTCACCCTGCAGTCTGGCAGACTCAGTTCTCGCCCGCGCCATTAACCGCACTTGCGTCTCGCTCTGATAGGCTTGCCCCTCGAACTGCAGAGCCCGAGTACGAGTTAGCAAGTCTTTCTGAACAATAATCATTTCAGCCCAAAAGTCAGCAAACTCTGCGACGCGTTGACTATGCACTTGCTCCTGCATCAGTAATTCCAGCTTAGCGATGGCTGCTTCGAGCAGTACAACAATGTCATCCGTGTGTTGCACCATCTTTAAACGTATCGCAGTACTAAGCTGCCCAGCACCACGCCCATCAGCGGCATCCACGTCCTCTGACAACAACGTCAGTTCCCTAATTTTTGATTGCACTTGCGGCAACAATTGTTGGTCTAGTTCAGTTGCAATTTGATTGAATTGTTCAAAAGCCTGAAGTAACGTAGGTAGCAGCGTTTCACCTTCAAACGATTTTCCAATCAACTCGAGTCGTCCGAGAATAGATTGAGGGCCAGAATCCAGCAAACTGGCAGTACTGCGATGTTGCAATAACAAACCACGACTAAGATCAAGCGTTTCAAAACGAATTGCGTGATCCGTTGTCTCAACTAATCGGTCTCCCAAAGATCGAGTCTGTATCGCTGACAACTGCAACAACTTCTTGAGGTCCGCAAGCTGTTTGGCAACAAGTTGAAATTCTTGTCGGATTTTTCCGCGAAATTGAACGAGCGATAGAACCGTTAATGGCACCACGTCGCTGTTAATTCTATTGCCAAGTCGATCGGCAACCTGCACCCTTAGTTGCAATGTTGTACCACTAGCCACGTCTCCTAAACGCCCAAGGTCGATTCCCATTTCAACTCGCAACCGATCGGGAAGTTGCTGAATAAACGCTCGCAATGACGTGTACTCCGTTCTTTCACCCACCGCAAATGACGCTATTGGAATTTCCAACATTTGAATTTTGTCATCATTCCATTGCTCAGCAACACAATACTGTAACCACGCTTGAGTAATCTGCAAATCATCCGTTGCTACCATCACCAGCGGCAGTCGACCAGCCGCCGTGAGTAATGTCTCTGCATGCGGGCTTAGTATATTCACGCTCGGTTCGTGGTCCTCGATGACATTTAAATCAATATCAATCAGATTCCTTGAAACGACACCATCTTCATCGGTTAATTCAAGTCCTAATGTACCACTAGATAAAATCGAAATGGGTTCAGACAAACGCAGCACTATTACGCCTGCCAGCGACTGCTGCACCAAACGAATGCGATCCTCGTCGTCTTCACCGTGAAACAAAAGTATTGCTTGCTCTAGCGGTCGGTCAATAGTTGCCTGGAACTGAAGTTGGCTGCCGTGTAGCACTCGCGCCGCAGCATCGGTTTCATAACTTTCTAACTCGGTGTACACAGGCGGAGTTATTATCACCTTGGACAGTATGACATTAGGAGGTGATACAATGGTAACGTCCCGCCATTGGTCCGCTTCGTAATCACCGCCATGAATACGATAGTCAAACGATTGTTGTACCCCAGGCAACGCCAGTTCATGCACGTTAGATTTCGAGTTAACCTTCAATGTCGAATACTCCGGATCCCCATCCCAGCGGACATCAACAAACACTTCCCGTGGAAAGAGCCAGTTTTGTGATCCAATCTTGATCTGATAATCGGCCCCCATTGAAACTTTTTCTCGATGATCCATGACGGTTAACTCATGGCGACGTGGCCAATGCTGAAACGTCCAGGGAGACAAGGTCCGCTGCGAAGCGAGTGCAAATGTTGACTGGAATCCAAGTGCAAACGAGAACAAAGTTAGCAGTAATAAGCAAGTCAATAGTAACGGCCTACGCAGAATCCGAACGCGAAAACACTCGCCAAGCTGGAATTTAACGAGTTCCGCTTCAAGTTGGGATTCCATCACCGCCATGAATTCTAAACGTCGATCGTTAGATAACAACTGTCTACGACGCTGTGCTGAGTTGCGCAAGTCACACAGCACAGACAGTCGTTGACCCAATTCTGAATGGGATTGTTCAATTCTGCGAGCCGCCTGAAAATCAGATAGCTTGAATTTCCAGGCAGGCACTGCCCAACGGCGACTTACCAAAATCAACATGCCCATCAAACAAGCAAATTGCAGCCAAGCGATTTGCGACAATCGATGTTGTACGATGCCATCGAGTGTCACCATACCCAAGAAACAGGCTAACAACACCGTTACCGAATACAGCGCAGCACGACACCGCACATACCAGCGGCACCGGTTAGCAACTTGGCGAATCAACTGGCGTACCAGCGAATCCTGCGGCCAACTAACAGCGGACTCTGGACTAGAGTGCTCCATGTTTTGAATTGGTTCTGTCATTACATTAATTATACCACCGTCGCCGCAAGGTCCAATCAATTGCCAACAGACTTATCAATATCGCCACTATCCAATTCGCATTCCAAATCGGTTTAGCAACCTTGCTGCGCACTCGCACAGGAGTTCCCCGCGGCACGTTTGCTACCAATTCATGGAGTTCACTAACGTTATAATAACGCCCATGTTCTGGGTCAATAATTTGTCGTTTTTCGACGTCACTCAGCGTTTGACGCACCAATTCACCCTGCGGTGCAACCACGGTGAAACTCGCAACTGCAGCATTTTTACCGCCATCTTGAGACACCACTGGCTCAACAAGTTGCAGACGATAGGTTCCAAGTTCTAAACCCTGCATTGTTGCTGCAAATCTTCCTCGATCAGCTCCTAATCGCGCCAGTCGCAAAAACTGACGACGTCCATTGGTATGTTCGACAACCACCATCACCGCATGGTCGTCATCAGGGGCTGTACGCTCGTCCAAAAAACGAACCGTCACAGGCACCGGCTCGCCAACGACAAATGCCTCACCATGGACCACAATCTCAATCAACCCACTTCCGTCAGTCGGCGCAGTTTGACGACTCATGTAACGCATGGTCTGTTCCCAATATTGGTCGAAGGGCTTGCTGCCATCCGCAGAGACTTCCACGGATTCATGCCAACGCCACGTTGCGTCGAACCAATGAAAAACAACTTTTCCCGCTCCAACAAATTGCTGTGTAATCAACGGCCCAACTTCATCATTCGGAGTCCCCAACGTCGACAATATATGCACCCCTGGACGCTGTAGGTCACTGGTAACAGACCAATAAGGAACGGTGAGCGATTGCCATGCCGATACATTATCAGTAACTTCTGTACCAAGCTGCAGATGAGCAAACCGCTCGCCCAATGAATTTAATATTATCTCATTGGTTTGATCCAAATCATCAGCCTCTTGGAATTGATCGGCTGCAACGGGAAACAATTTTTCAAGTGGCTGTCCAGCAAACGTTGCCGGCATGCCAAGCGGGCCCGCAATAAAGACAATGCCGCCTCCCCTCTGCTCCACAAACTCAATAAGCAACTGCTGAAATTGAACGCTCAGCATACGACTTTCCACATCACCAACGACGATAACATCATATTGAAATAGCTGTTCTCGCCGAGTTGGTAGTGACGCCAAAACACGTTTATCCATTTCCACGAGTCGGGCGTCCGCCGAAAATAAAACCACATCAACGGAAAACCGATTAGCCGTTTGCTGCGACTCGATCGAGCGACCTAATAAATCTAGCAATGCTCGATATTCGAAGCGCGGCATATTTTCAACAAGCAAAATTCTCGTCGCATCATCCGTAACATTAATTTCAAATTCAACCGCGTTGTTCTCCGTGTTAGACTCTTCGCTTGTTGCGGAAATTGCTACACGTATCTGTGCCCGCCCAACCTGACTCGGCACAAATGGAATCCGTAGTCGCTTACTGGGAGCAGCATTGCTGACCGTCTCAATGATCTGCAGAAATGGATCCGCATTGTTTCCTAAAGAGGCAATCACTTGAACTTCAAGTGGCTTGCCAGCAGTGGCTAATTCTCCCAACAGATTTAGATCGACCTCTAGGAAAAGCTGTTCTCCTAAATGAGCCATTGTCGGTGCTAGTGGATTTTCCAAAGCAATATCCGGCGTTTGCTGCAGCGATCCAAACCCTCCAATCAATAAGGGAATTGATTTCGTAGCAATCCAATCGCTGGCATCTTGCAGCGAAGAGCCATTCGTATTAATCCCATCCGTCAAAACAATCACCGCTGCAATCGAACGACCACGATGCTGTGTGACCGCTTGGCGGATTGCGTCACCAATACGACTTTCGGTTTGATCAAAGTCTTGAGCCTCAGAAAGGTCCGCATTTGCACTGACACCTCGCCCAGCCAAACGTAGATTTGAACCTAAGTGATAAACCGATATCCGATAATCTTCACTGAGACGAGCCAACGGTTTCTTTAGCTCGCTATCGTCTTCATGCCAGCGATGATTTGCGCTGTCAAGACGGAGGTTATCCAGCCATGCCGTCAGTAATTTCCAACGCGGCAGCGACCATTCTGACTGAATGGTGCGGCCGCTTATGAAACGACCTAACTCGGCCATGGAATATTGATCTTCGAGCTGCATACTTTCGCTGCGATCAATCAATATCAACAAATCCGGCTTTTGTGTGGCATGCTCCTGTTGAGTCCATCCCATCATCATCAGCGATAAGATTACGAAAACTGCAATTCGCAAAGTCGACAATACGTGGCGCTGAAACCGAGTTAAGCCCGTTGTCCTCCACAGAATCCAAATACCTAGCAGCAGCGCAGTGACCGCACAAGCAAGTAATAACGGGAAGCGGGATGCCTGCTGGTCAACAGTAACCGTAACGTCTTGGCCAAACAGTACGAGATCGGCATAGATCGAATTGATTTCAACTATCGTGCTGGTATCACCTATCATCGTTGTCCCCCTGCATGAGGATCGAGAGGGACACGGTTTCGGTAAACCCAGAGTTCCACGACACCTAAGACCAACACGAGCAACAACAACGTAGCAAACCAATCATATCGATCATCCGTCGGTATTTCATTGACTGTAAAACTGTGACCCGATATTAGGGACTCAGCACTAAATAGTTCTTCCGCCGGAATCGATACATCATGACTATCTTGGCCATCAAGGTTGATTGCATGAGGAGTCGACGCCACAGGCACACCGTCCACGACCGTCATAATAGAATACACGCCCAGAGCATCCGTTGCGGAAAACGACCACACCAATGGGCGACTCTCAGGTTGCTGACTGTCACTGGGATGTACCACTGAAATGGGCTTTAGCTGTCCACCTGGAGTACGGACTTGGATTTGCAACTCAGCCAGTGAACGAGAAAGGTCGATTTGCTCAAACAACACCGAGCCTGTTGTATGATTCTGGTTATCCCCACCAAGTCGAGCAACATGTGCTAATGACTCATGGACTAACGGCAAAAAACTAGGCCAACTCCCAAGATCACTCCACTTGCCCGTCTGCTGACTCGGGTCAATCGAAGTTGTCAGAATGAAAACATGCCCACTAC
>DTSG01000318.1 GCA_012965455.1 Planctomycetaceae bacterium
GCCTATACGACATTCATGTTAATGATGAATAGTACTAAAATCCTGGGGGCAGAAAAACCTCGAGGCAAGAGCTTACTGATCTGGAACGTACTGATGGGTTTTTCGGTTTTGGGAGCAATCGCTGCGGCAGTTACGGCAATTTATGACAAAGCAAGCCATCCCATTGCCGGTAAAGTTGTTATTGGCGTGGGCGTCATTTTCCTTGTCGCCATTGCGGTGACGGCAATCCAACGCCAACGCAAGTCGTCTCCAGGAGCAGAAGTTTCCGCCGATGACGAATCGACTTCCGAATGATAGCACCAACAATCTTCAAAGCCATAACAAACAGATTACCAAGGTAACAGCATGTCAAAAATGACAGTCTTAGCAGCGCGACAGCCGGCAGCGATCGGATCGCAAGTTTTGATCCAAGGCTGGGTCCGCACGCGCCGCGACAGTAAAGGCGGTTTTAGCTTCATCGAAATCAACGATGGTTCATGTATGGCCAATCTGCAAATCATCGCAGATGCAGATTTAGAAAACTATGAATCCGAGATTACGCGATTGACGGCTGGCTGCAGTATTAGTGTCTCCGGTGAAATCAAAGAATCCGGTGGCAAACAGGCGACCGAAATCTTGGCAGCGAAGGTAGAAATTCACGGTTGGGCAGATCCTGATGAATACCCACTACAGAAAAAAAGACACTCGTTTGAGAAACTACGCGAGTGGGCGCATCTGCGACCGCGAACCAATACGTTTGGAGCAGTCGCCCGAGTTCGTAATCGTATCTGCAAGTCGATTCATGACTTTTACCAAGACCGCGGTTTTCTATACGTGCATACTCCCATTATCACAGCCAGTGATTGTGAAGGAGCCGGAGAGATGTTTCGCGTCTCAACACTAGATCCCGCCAATGCTCCGCGCAACGACGAAGGCGGCATTGACTACACACAAGACTTTTTCGATCGACCGAGCTTTCTGACGGTAAGCGGTCAACTTGAAGCAGAAATCTATGCGACTGCACTCGGCAACGTTTACACGTTCGGCCCTACATTTCGCGCCGAAAACTCAAACACGTCTAGGCATTTAGCGGAATTCTGGATGGTTGAACCTGAAATGGCGTTCTGTGATCTCGACGGTAATATGGATTTGGCCGAAGCATTTCTTAAACAAATATTCAGCGACGTACTCGAAGATTGTGCTGAAGATATGGCGTTTTTCAACCAACATATCGATGACACAGTACTGGAAACACTGCAAGGAATTGTTAAATCTGAATTTACTCGTCTTTCGTATAGCGAAGCAGTTGATATTCTGATCGCCAGCGAGCAGAAGTTTGACCATCAAGTCGAGTGGGGATGTGACCTACAAAGTGAACACGAACGCTACTTGACCGAACAACATTTTTCGGGGCCTGTGATCCTTTACGACTATCCCTGTACGATTAAACCGTTTTATATGCGAGTCAATGACGACGGCAAGACGGTACGAGCAATGGATGTATTGGTGCCTAAGGTAGGTGAAATCATCGGTGGCAGCCAACGTGAGGAACGCTTGGACGTATTAGAGGACCGCATGCGACAGCAGGATCTTGATCCCGCGGAATACTGGTGGTACACCGACCTCAGAAAATATGGCACGGTACCGCATGCCGGGTTTGGCTTGGGCTTGGAACGCACTGTGCAGTTCGTAACGGGGATGCAAAACATTCGCGATGTCATCCCTTTCCCGCGAACACCGGGTAGCGCTGAATTCTAAAATGCTAATTCGTTCTGCCAACAGATACTTTTCTCGAAGCGACGAACACACTATAATCTCTTTTCAAATGAAGCGTGGTTGCTTGACGCTGGGCGATTGTTCGCGAGGCATAAAAAATGAATGGGCTCCTGTTCGCCGAAACAGAAACCCATTCTTTGGACTGAAACAGGGCATTGCATCCATGCAAGCTCTGTGGACCCACAGCCACAACTAAAGTATCGGAACTTTCGGCCTGTCACCTTGAGCAGCACTCAGGTTTGAAAACATTCTCTGGCATTATTTTGGTGTCAGAGGCATCAAACAGTTTTTTTGAAATGATAATGGACAGATCATGACACAGACTGCAAAGCTGGCACTCGAAGATGGAACTGTATTTACAGGCGAGTCGTTTGGATCTGCCGGTGAAGTTGACGGCGAGGTTGTCTTTAATACATCCATGACCGGCTATCAGGAAATTCTCACCGATCCCAGTTACTGTGGCCAGATCGTGACAATGACGTACCCGGAAATCGGCAACTATGGTGTCAACGCAGATGATGTCGAAAGTGGCAAACCGCAATTATCTGGATTCATCGTCCGCGAAAACAGCCGCATCGCAAGCAACTTCCGCGCCGAAGGTACGCTCAGCGACTACTTAAAAGAACACAATATTATCGCGCTCGCGGGCATTGATACTCGCGCACTTGTACGTCGCATTCGAACACAGGGTGCGATGAAAGGGATTCTCTCGACCGAGGATCTGGATGACGCAAGTTTAGTCGAAAAAGCAAAAGCTTCGCAGGGTCTCGTGGGCCGCGACCTTGTCAAAGAAGTGCTCCCGCAACAAACGCAACAGCAATGGGATCAGACACTGAGTGAATGGGCTCGTTTGCCACGTGAAGCAACGCCTGGTGGAGAGGAATCTTATCATATCGTTGCCATGGATTTTGGTATGAAATGGAATATCGCTCGCCATCTAAAGGAAATGGGGTGTCGTGTGACAATCGTACCTGGCACGGCAACCGCCGAAGAAATCATGGCGCTCAAGCCTGATGGAGTCTTTCTCTCCAACGGTCCTGGCGATCCGGAACCCGTCGACTATGCCATCAAGACAATTGCTGCATTGATCAGCCAAGTCCCCGTATTTGGTATCTGCTTAGGGCATCAGCTATTGGCACTCGCGTGTGGTGCAACAACGTTCAAGCTCAAATTTGGGCATCGCGGAGCCAACCAACCAGTGCAAAACATCGACAGCGACGTTATCGAAATCACTGCACAAAACCACGGTTTTGCCGTCGCAGAAGATACTCTACCAGAGCAGCTAGCGATCACGCATCGTAATTTGAATGACAATACAATTGCCGGGATTCGACACAAGCAATACCCGGCGTTTAGTGTGCAATATCACCCAGAATCATCTGCGGGTCCACATGACAGTCGCTACCTGTTCCAGCAGTTTTACGACAGTATTGCTGCCTTTCAGGCCAGCTAAGCCTACGCTTTGACGAGCACTCTCGAATCAACAGTAAACCGATTATGAGTAAGAAAAAGCGAAAGAAAAAACGCGCCGCGTCCCAAAATGTATCGCGGCCTGCACGCTCGCAGACAACCATGCGTACTCGCACCGTTGCCAACAGTGACGATGCACCACTAAAGTTGTTGCTGGGTCAAGAAACACGAGCTGCGGAATCTGCTACCGTGGTCTGGGTACTGTGCACACTCGCGACGGCCGCTTCCTTAATGGGAACTGTTACGTTCGCAATGATTACCGCCGCGATGGGTGAACCCGCCGAAGGCGGGGAAATGATGCAGATGTTACCCAAGTGGTTCATGCTGGTCGGCACTTTGACGGGGATTATTGGACTCATCGGTAACACGTTAACCCAGCGCTGGCGGAACCACAAAGCCCCGTTGATTGTGCGATTCGTTTCCGCCATCGTTTGTGCCGTTGCCGTCTGCGTCGGACTGTTCTTATAAACATCCACCCGTCTACTCATTCCCAAACCGGTTTGTATATCCACATCGTTTGACATAAACAGAGGTTACAAATCCGACCTCTGCAGGTTATTTTTGTAGTGTACCGATAATCTACTTCTAAAGATATTCCATGACCTCCGACACCAACGAATCTCCCAAATCCCCAAATCCAATCGACAATGCTAATGGTCCCTCGACGCGTGAACATATGCCGGTGGCCGATGATATACCGTCGGATAAGGATTTTGAAATTGAAGTTGCCCAGCGAGTAAAACGGTTGCCGCCCTATATGTTTGGCCGCATCAATAACTTGCTCTATGAGAAACGACGCTCGGGCGAAGACGTCATTGATATGGGCATGGGAAACCCCTCCGACCCGCCAGAACAACTCGTAATCGACAAATTAGCCGAAGCGGCTGCCGATCCACGAGTTCACGGTTACAGTAAATCAAACGGAATCCAGAACCTGCGGCGCGAAGTGGCCAGCAAGTATCTCACAAAATATGGCGTCCGCTTGGACCCCGAAGAAGAACTCATGGTCTGCTTGGGTAGCAAAGAAGGGTTTAGCCATATGTGCTTAGCACTGATGGGCCCCGGGGACACCGCCATTGTTCCCGCTCCCTACTTTCCGGTACACACCTATGCGGTAGCCTTAGCGAGCGCCAACGTTATTTCACTCGAAGTCGCTGATAGCGAAAAATTCCTCAGCAATATCGCCTATACCTGTGAGCAAATGTATCCCCGCCCCAAATTGTTGATCGTCAACTATCCTCACAACCCCTCAACGGTCACCGTCGAACAAGAATTCTACGATGATGTCGTAAAAATCGCAAAACGCTACGGACTCATGGTCATCAGCGACTTTGCCTATGCCGATATCGCATTTGATGGTTACCAGCCTCCCAGTTTTCTGGCTTCCGAGGGTGCGAGTGACGTGGGAGTCGAATTCACGACGATGAGCAAGGGCTATAACATGGCGGGCTGGCGCATTGGATTCTGTGCCGGTAACCGACATATGATTCAGGCACTTGCTACCATTAAAGGCTATTACGATTATGGGATGTTCCAAGCCATCCAAGTAGCAGCGATTATGGCGCTGCGAGAAACCGAAAAGGCGGTGGAAAAACAATCGAATATCTACCAGCAGCGGCGTGATGTGCTCGTCGACGGTCTGAATCGCATCGGTTGGGACGTGCAGTCACCTCGCGCCGGGATGTTCCTCTGGGCACAAATACCCGAAAAATGGCAACAACAAATGTCAACCATGGATTTCGCAATGAAGCTACTCGAGCACGGCAATGTCGCCGTCAGCCCTGGGTCGGGATTTGGAGCCTCTGGTGATGGGTATTTGCGAATGGCACTCGTGGAAAACGAAGAACGCTTGCGACAAGGCATCCGCCAAATCAAAGCCTGCTTGTCGTAACAGCCATTTGTATTCGTGACGATTGGTCGGTGGCTGCGGCCCACGCGATTACTTTTCGAATCACTGCGGACTTAGGGTAACGGTTGGCTAGATCGCAGATAGGCGAACAGATCTCGGATTTGCTGAGGTGTTAGCGTTTTGAGTATTCCTTCGGGCATCAACGATCGCTGAATCACTTGCATCTCGTCAATACTGTTTCGATTCACGACAGTCCGCTGACCATCCGTTCCTCGCAATACAACCACTCGGCTATCTTGATCGTCGATGAAGCCCGTCAAAGTACGTCCGTCGAGTGTAAACAGAGCATAATTCTCAAAGCCCTCGCGAATGGTGATGCTGGGATTCACAACGTTTAGCAACATCGCCTGCAAATCATCGCGTTTGTAGGACGTTAAGTTAGGACCGATTTTGCCGCCATCGGTAAATAGCTGATGGCATTTACCACAATGCTGCAAGAAAAGCTGCTTGCCGTCATAAGGATTACCTGATGCTTCCGCAATGACGCTCACCAACTCTTTGATGCGAGCTTGTAATTGCTGGGACGTCGCCGGGCTAATTTCCCCAAACAACTCGACGACTTGGGATTTGATTTCCTCGTTGTCGTGCAGCAACATCGTTAGAATCGCTTCCTGTCTGATCGAATCGACGGGGATCTTCTTGTCCTGGACTTGCTGCAATAACTGCACCGTCCAATCTGAACGACTGGCGAGTAAAGACTGAGCAACGACTTGGGTTTCTTGGGAAAACTGAACATACGCGGCTAACGTAATCGTTGAGATGTTATCAGTATCAAACCCTTGTAGTGCATTCAGGGTAGCCTGCTTGATAGTCTTGTCTGCGGTAGACCCCAGGATGCCGAGCAACGGTTCAATCGCAGCGGGAGCACTTATTTGCCCCAGCACCGAAATCAGATCCTTGCGTTGCTGTGCCGGAGCATTGGAGTTGGCCACCGTCTCGATGGCTGTGGCAATCGCCGCCGGATCCCCTAAGCGAGCCTTTAGTTGCAATGAACCACCACCGGCAGCACGGATTTGTTCTAACAACGAAGCGGGTAGATTCGCCAGTGAACGACCCTCGAAGGATTGCTCAAAACCAGCCATCAATACATCACTTGACGCTTTATCGGGAGCTGTTTGAAACAGCCAAGCTAGGTTTTCTAACTCGCCCCGAGTGCCAGACATTGCGTAACGTTTGACCAACCGCTGGAGGATGATCGATTTGGTCATAATTTGTTTCCAGACGTGCGGATCACCAAATAGATTTCTGATACTTTCAAATTCAGTCGCATTCGCTTCGATGGCCCACCAAACTAACAGGGGAATATGGCGATCGAGGACATCTTCATCGCGCTGTAACAGTTCCTTGACGATACCAGCAAACAATGGCGGGCCCACACGTCGAGCCGAGGCAGCCATTTGACTACGCACTTGAACGTTGTCTTCTTGCTGCACCTGCAATAACAAAGCTGTTTGGTAATTCGCGTCTAACTCTAGCTGGTCTACAGCCAAGCGAATCGACCATCCCCGCACCGCCCAGTGGTCACTAGTAAGGGAACGTTGCGCAATATCGAGATCGAAATTTCCCGTGATGTTTAGTGCCCACAGGGCATTGATCGCCACAAGTATTTCATCGTTGGTTAAAAGTGTCTGCAACTGTGCTACGTCGGACTTATTGAGCTTACGATTACGCAATAACCGCACAGCTGTTTGCCGCTGGGAGCGAATGGGAGAAGAAAATAGCCCAAACAGCTCTTGATTCGTAAACTCGGAGCAATCAAAAGACTTGTTCTTCCAATTCTCAGTAGGACGTAATCGATAAACCCGACCATTGGTATTGTCGATGCGGCCTTGGAAATGAGATGCATGATCGATTCGCTGCTCGTAAAGATCCGCTACATACAGCGCTCCATCAGGACCAACTTGAATATCAACTGGGCGAAACCAAGTGTCGGTCGTTTTCAGCGGATGCCCGAGGTCTGCTGTTTTAAACGTCGATGTATCCGCTTCAAAACTGCTGTACACGACTCGACCTTGCAACGGTTCCACTCCGTACAAGCGATTACGGTAGTATTCCGGAAGAATCGGGTCCTCATAGATGACAAACGTGTGCGTGAATCGGGGGACCTGAGCATGGGCCATCGCTGGGAAGTAGCCAAAAGTATAGGGGTTCGACAATTGACCATGTTTTGAGAAGCCTTTTAGATAGTAGCCCCCTTGGACATAGTGAAAGCCCCGTGTGTTGCCGCCGTTATAGCCTGAATAGACTCGGCCAAATGAGTCAAATTCTACGCCATACGTATTGCCGCCTCCTTCGGCGAACATCTCGTATTTCTTAAGCCTTGGATGATACCGCCAAATCCCCTGTCCCATCGACGAAATCGGTTTTTCGTCAGTGCCATAATGTTTGATGTTACCCGATACAGTACTGCCCTGAGCGCCATATAACCAACCGTCGGGTCCCCAACGTAGATGGCTGGCCGCCGAATGCGTATCTTCAATTCCAAAACCTTCGAGAATGACCACAGGATCACCATCCGCCTGGTCATCTTTATTACGGTCTCGATAAAACAGTAAATACGGCGGATTTAATACATACACACCTCCATCACCAATGGCGAATGATGTTGCAATGTTCAATCCGTCTACAAATACTTTATGGTCATCAAACTTGCCATCGCCATTGGTATCTTCATGAATCGAAATACGGTCTTGGCCGCGTGCGCCAAGTGGTGGAGGAAGCGGCAATTTGTCATAGACCGTACGCAGATACTTATCTCGACTGACAACTTCAATTCCGGCGGGGTCTGGATACTGCCGATATTCCATGACCCACATGCGGCCACGATCATCAAATTTAATGGACAGCGGTTGAGCGATATCCGGATCGCTTAATACCGTATCGACGCTGAGTAGCGGAGTCGTGGTAAATTGCTTGAGCGCGTCACTCGGTGACCGTGCTCCACGATCATTTTCCAGCTTGCGAAAATCGGCGATCACTGTTTTTGCGTCTCCCACCTTGGCAAACAAATTACTGTCGGGTTGGGCATCTTTCCACAATGCCCAACCTTGATCATCTCCGGTTGTCGTTTGCCATTTACCCCTGGTGTTGATTGCTTGCTTACCATTAGTAACCACAGGAGCGGCGACATTAAACCCACCGCGGGGATACTTGCGGTAGACGCGAATGGCTAAAACATTGCTCTGCCCAGCCAGAACTTGTGCTGCTTGAATTTTATGTTCTGCATCCTCACCTAATCCACTGCGAAACTTGGGTGGCATCGCACCAATCGTACCAATCCGGACTCCGTTAAAAAATATCTCTCGGGCATCATCGACCGGTTCCACAAGTAGCGTCAGATCTTGTGATTTCCAGTCGGCCGGAATTGTAATTTGGCAACGGTACCAACGAAACCCATGTTCACTTGCGGCAGTTCGCGGTCGCTTCCAGTCCGCCGGAATATCAACGTCAGCCCATGTGGCCCCATCTTCGCTTTGTAGAGCGGTTAATTGGTAACCGAAAAGAGTGAATCCCCCCGCTAGCAAAAACAACAAAACAAAATATTTAAACGGAGCGGGTGCAAGGTGTTTCACGGCGACAGACCAAGAAGTGGAAGTAACGATTGTATAACTTATGTTAGATAGTTCTATCGTACCTATTAATCCAACTACGATTGGTCGTTGACACCAGAAATTACCGCAGATTTAGATTTTTGTAGAGAGAGGGTCAAAATGGAAACCTATGTTGACGGTAAGAGAGAAAACAATTTAATGTTTCGCCTGTGATTGAAAGGGCGTGAGAAGTATGAAAAATCGAAAAAACCGAATAGCGGTTATGGCCTGTCTGGGGGCCTGGTTGCTTGGAACAGCAATCGCGTTTAGTGCCGACCAACTCGCCCCCGGTACACTGGACCACCTACACTTCAGTGATTTGAAGCTCGGTGATACGATCGTATTAGAAACTGCGTCCGAGACGTACGAATTGAAGATTATCGATACGCACCGCGCCAGTGCAATGGCGAACCGAATTAAGACCGGGTCGACAAGCGAGTCGCTAGGATTTGTGCGATTACTTGGCGCAACTACCGGCAAACAAAGAGGTGGGCTGACACTCGTTGAAATGGGAGTCATTCGTGACGGCATGAAGCTAGAACTTGGCTTAGGCGACCTGCATAGCGCCAATCGCTTTCAGACAGAACCGATCACCGCCATCAAAATCAATGACTAGTGTACATTTGTATACTAGTTAGCTGAACCACAAAAATGGCTCGAGTGCACCAATCTGTACTCGAGCCATTTCTATTAAGTCGGGGCGGTGGGATTCGAACTCACGACCTTCTGGTCCCAAACCAGACGCGCTAACCAGGCTGCGCTACGCCCCGTAATGAAGAACCGAGTGTACCCAGAAGGCGTTGATTGGACAACCCCCTTTCGCTAGCTATTGGGGCGACCCATGGGAGGCTTTTAGCGACGCTAGACGACAATTAAAGGAGATCGCGAGTCAGCGCTAACCGACTCGTCGTTGCTCAGTCGCACGATTAGCTAATTGCGCCAACAACCGTTGGAACTCATCGTGGTTATTGAAGTGGATGACGATCTTTCCTTTGCCACCAGCCTTCTCACGGATGTCAACCTTGGTACCTAACGCCTGCTTTAGCTCTTGCTCGAGCCGAGCTATCTGAAATGGATTGCTGCCGCCCTCACCTCGTTTTACCTTCCGACCACCGCCACTCGGTTTGCCAGTGACGTCTCCTGCATCAAACAACGAGTCCTGTACGATTTGCTCTACGGCTCGAACGCTCAATCCTTTGCGAACGATCTTTTCGCAAAGTTTGATTTGCTCGGCTGCGGTCACTAGTGGTAACAGTGCTCGAGCATGCCCGGCGGTGATCAAGTTGTTTGCTAGAGATTGTTTGACTGGATCGGGGAGCTCAAGCAGGCGAATCAAGTTTGCCACGGTCGAGCGGTCAACGCTGAGCCGCTGTGCCAATTCACTATGGCTACAATTGTGTTCATCTAAGTACCGCTTAAATGAGTCCGCTTTTTCCAGTGCATTAAGATCCTTACGCTGCAGGTTCTCAATAATTGCTAGTTCGGCCGTCTCACGATCGGAAGCCTCGCGTACTTGAGCAGAGATTGTTTTCCAACCCGCCATGATAGCTGCTCGCAGCCGCCGTTCACCGGAAATCAATTCATATCGTGTACCTTTGGGGCGGACAACGATTGGCTGTAAAAGGTCATGTTGTTTGAGGCTTTGTGACAGCGCTGCGAGTTGTTTCTCATCAAAATAACGGCGCGGTTGATAGGGGTTGTTGTCAATCTCTGACACTGCCAGGACGGTAAATCCAGAGGGACTTTTAGGGGTGTCTGTGGCTGTCGACGTTTTCGCTGGCTCGCTACCACTGGCATCGCCAGCAATAGATTCGATTGAGTCGCCCAACAAGGCAGCCAGCCCTTTTCCAAGTCGTCGGTCTTTAGTCACGATTTAGTACCTCCATGCGG
>DTSG01000319.1 GCA_012965455.1 Planctomycetaceae bacterium
AGGCGGGAACATGATCAAGCCAATCATTCAATTCTTGAGCAACTTTGCCGATATACAGGCGACCTATTTCATCTAGGTCGGTGGCGTGTGCATTACGCTGCGGCGTGAAAAACCGCTTGTTCACAGGGTTTGGATCGGGGCAACCGATCAACGTAATCTCGACAATGTAATGTGCAGGGACCATGCGTGTGTACGATGGATGAAACTGATCCGCCAGTCCTTCCTCGACTAGTGCCTGCTGGATTTCTTCCATCCGCTCAGCCACGATCAAGCAGGGGCCTTCTGCCCGCTTTGCCAAAAAATAACGCATCGGACGCCCGATAGATCGTGCCATGCGTACGATATTACCGCGTTTTTGGATAATTGCAAACTGTCCGTCGATTTCGCCAACCCGCTGCGTATCGCCTGCAGCAACAGCTTCCGCAGCTTCTTGGTTGGTTACATTTAACAACACGTTTGCCGCAGGATCTATCAAATCAACTAAACGCTCAACATAACGGTGCGGATGCATACAAGCTCTCCTGGTTTTTACTAATAACAGAGTTCATTTTTGGCAACTTTAAGCCGCACCGTATTCTAACGCATTGCGGCTTATTTGGGGATTCATCACAAATCTACTTTTTTATTTGGCTTGACGACGTTTTTAAGGGCGCCTTTGGCCCTTTGTTGGCAACTGAAGAATATAGAGCAGTTCTTTTTCCGCTGTTGTTACTGCAAACATTTGCAAATTTTTTCACAATGTACGAATTTTGCATGGAGGCAAAAATCACATGACTCATCATTCATCCGACAAGAAAAATATTACTCGCACTCTGGAAATCATTTCCTGTATTCAACAAGGTGCCGGACTCAATGCCGTTGAATTAGCAGATCGATTCCAAGTCAGCAAACGTACTATTTATCGAGACCTAAGTGTTATACGCAATTCTGGTTTACCTGTTCGTTTTGATAATCTGGCCGACGGTTATCGGATCTTGCCATCTTCCGGTAGTTTCACGATCCGTCGACAAATTACACTCGAACAAATACGCGAATTCGTCCTCGGGCTATACTGCTGCCCTTGGTTCCAAATCGATGGCACTAGGACCATCATCGAAAAAACTCTCGAATTGCTCATCGACAAACTCGACGAAGCACAACGTGTGAGTATCCGTCGCTTGCAACGTGCCTGTCGCTTTTTCTCTAATCAAGAGACCGCTTGTTCGCTGCAGCGAGATATTCTACAAGCGGTGGCCGACAGTATCATGCAACGCCATCAGATTGAGCTATTGATAGCTAACGACACGAAGGACGTTGTGAAACTGCCGAGTGAGCCCCAACAGTTGGACGGGGAAACATGGATTGAGTTCTCGCCGCATGCAATTTTCTACGAAAACGGAGCGTGGTTTATCAGCGGCCAAAGCAACGGCGGGAAGTCTATCTCTTGTTTCAATATTGCTTGCGTTAGCAACGCAAAACTCACAACCAATGCATTCACTTCCAAACGTGGCGATCAAACTAGCGCCACCATTTCACAGTCGCGGCAAGTGCAAACTAATCCACTGACGGAACGCATTCGCCAGTGGCAAAACGCACAGACGGTGGCCAGTTCGGTCTAAAGCCTAATGGCCGTATCAGTCTCAAAAAGTGGTATGTCGCTGTTTATGCATCACGCAAAAGCGTTATTGGAGGGAGCCTGTGAGAAGGGGGACCAAAAAGCGACATACCCTTTTTGAGCGGCACGTTCGTCTAGTTCGAAAACACCGCCGTCCAGCGTAGCCGGAGAATTTGAAATTACCTCAACCTTAGAACTTCCCGTCGGCAGCGTTAAACTTGGTTGGTTTCCCCAGTGACTCACCACCTTGCTGTAGCCACTGCACAGTCCACCGTAGCATAGTTTCAAGGTCCATTTGAGGAGCTCCTAAAAGCTCATAATTATGAGCAGCTTGACTCAACAACGCCTCGCCTCTCTCAGTTCCAGTCACTTCTAATGCCACATCAACGAGCGCGGCTACCTGTTGCGCAACACTTCTCACGCTCAGCCCAACAGGTCCGGTGAGATTTATTGGTCGTGCGGGAACGGTCGGTAATTCCAAACATCGCAACGTCATCGCATTTGCATCTCCTTGCCAAATCACGTTGACAAAGCCGGTGGTTACGTCAATTGATTGATCATGCAAAACCGACGTCGCGATGTCCACTAAGACTCCATATCGCAGTTCCGTTGCATAATTTAATCGTACGAGTAACGTCGGAATCTGTAGTTGCTCACAATGGTATTGAAACATTCGCTCGCGACCCAAGGCCGCCATCGCATACTCGCCTACCGGTTCCAAACTATCCGACTCCAAACTTCCACCCGTAGCTGGTGCCACCATGGCATAGACATTGCCGGTCGAGAACGCAACGATCTTGCTTGCTGAAAAGCGACGGCAAAGTGTGGCGGGGATATCGCAGTTGGTTGCCCAGGTAAGTGCTGGGTTAACAGAAGCGCCGAACTTGAATCCTGACAAATTAATCAAATGGGTACAGTCCGGTAGCGCCGCCACCTGTGAAGGCTGCAATAAATCACAGGCGATCGTTTCAATCCCCCACTTTTGCATACGGTCCCGTACGCTAGGATCGCTAAAACGTGACACCGCTGTTAGTCGCATCTTGCTTCCCGATTCGGCGATCGCACGGTGGGCCATTCGCACCATCGTTGGCCCCATCTTTCCGGCAGCACCAACCAGCAATAGATGCCCTTCGAGGCGGGAGAACATTTCAACGACGGCAACGGTCGGAGTACTCAACACATCTTCCAATTGCTCCACCGATTGTGGGCAATCTCCGGATAGTAATTCCGTTAGATTAGCATCAGCCATCAGATCATCTTTCATCGACTCCATCCAAATAGACCGAGAACTTGTTAGCGAGGTCGTTTCCAAAAAGGCCATGAAAAGATGACGAGGATGGAGAACAATTCCAATCGGCCGAGCATCATCAACCATGTCAAAATCAATTTACTCACGGGACTAAAGTCGCTGTAATTATTAGTTGCTCCCACAATTCCCAAACCTGGGCCAATGTTATTTAACGTCGCCGCCACGGCACTAGCTGAATCAATGAGTTTGTTTTCTGTCTGGTCTAGCGGCCAAGTGCTATTGGGTTCCACCGCAACAATAGCTAACCAACTCGCCATAAAAATTATAGCAACCAACCCAAAATAGACCAAAATACGTCGTCGCATTTCTTGATTGTCATAAACCACTCCACCCAATCTCAACGGGCGTACTACCGATGGATGATATGCATGTTCAATTTCTTGACCCAATATTTTCACAAATAAAACATGGCGGATGACTTTCATGCCACCACCGGTACTGCCAGCACAACCGCCGATGAACATCAAGGCCAACATCAGACACCGGCCGAATTGGCTCCATGAGTCAAAGTCATGTGTTCCAAATCCAGTTGTGGTCACAATTGACACAACCTGAAATAGGCCGAATCGGAAACTGCGCAGCAAAGTTGCCCCCAGGGAATCTTCTATGGTTGCATCCCAATCCCCGGCAACCATCCCAGATGCCATGATGACAATCGTCGCAAAAACAATAATCCCTAAATAAACTCGGAATTCGATGTCACTGAAAATACTTGTAAACTTGCCTTTAATCCACGCCCAAAAGTCTTTTCCCGATTTGTCCAAGACTACCAAGGTGTAAAACAAGGCGAAGTTAGTACCCGCAGCAATCATGAAGAGCGTAATAATATAATCGATTGTCGCACTATCAAAATGTCCAATGCTGCTGTCGTAAGTACTAAAACCACCGGTGGCCATCGTGCCAAAGGCGTGACAAATGGCATCAAACAAATTCATGCCCGCAAACATCAGAAGCACCGTTAGCACGATATTGAGTGCTAGATAGAAAATTCCAAATCGGCGAGCCGTATTTTGCATCTTGGGGGTTGCGCCATCCTTGGACGGTCCGGGCATTTCTGCTTTCATGAGCATTTTGCCAGCCGAATCGCCGCCGAGCAGCACAACAAACAAAACAATGATCCCCAGACCACCCAAGAAGTGTGTCATACTTCGCCAATACAAAATACAATATGGCACCAATCCAGGGTCTTCTAGTTTGTTAATGACCGTGGCCCCAGTCGTACTAAAGCCGGATTGCGATTCAAAGACAGAATTCGCAAATTCCATCTTGAGCCACTTAAGTCGAACCGTCCCGCCGGCTTCACTGGAAACAGCCAGCCAGCGATTAAGCTCTGCAACGCCAGTGAGGCTTTTAACGATGTTGGCACAATCATCACGGCCCGTGGCTGTATTCAATTCGACAAATGTCATTCCCTGTGAGGGTAAGTCGGCTTCAAGTAAAGCCGTGAGCACTTCGAATTGGCCCGCCGAAACCGGTTGACCTAGTTCTTTCCATTGTTTCCTCGGCGCAATGGACATATCGAAGACTTCAATATGATCCGGTGCGTCGAGTCGCAGAGGAGCGGCATAGCGAACACCACTAATCCAAAACGGTAATGCTCCGAGAATCGTAGCGATCACCCAACTCAAGCCAACCACTGCCATTGCTTCTTTACGCCGAGGAATCTCCGACTTGACATCATCACCTGCGTACCGTCTTAACGCTATACCAATCGCAAAGCTCACAATCACACTTAGGAGCAAGCCCAAAAATCCACTAGTTTCAAACGATTGTGATTGCCAATCATCTCCCGTGCGATGCCCAAACCAAGGGAACGCAAATAGAAAACAGGTGCACATCGCGGCAGCAAGAAATCCACAAACCGTACTGAGGTAATAAGCAATCAGACGTTTATTCATTTGCTAGCGCCCCGTTCCAGTAAACATCTTGATAACCTCGTCGACGGCATCATCGTGGATCAACGCAACGATATAATCCCCTGCCTCAAAATGATCATCGGGGCGTGGCACTCGGACCGTACCGTTATGTGTAAGCGTTGCTGCGCGCCATCTGCCGACAGGCAAATCCAAATTAGTAAGCACGTGCTCAATGGCCGGGGCATCTTCTTCTATCAATATTTCATAAACACTAATGTCTGAACTGGAGATGCGTTGACTATAGCGAACGGCACTATCACCGACGTACTTATGCACCTCGTCCTTCATCGCGGTGCGAGGACTAACGGTCTCATCAATTCCCAATTTCTTAACAATATCCGAATAGTCTTTGCGATGAATAACACACATCACCCGTCTATCCTCACGGACTACATTGTCCGTTTTGTTGAAAATATAGTCGACTTCGACGCAAGCCATAATGTTATTCTCTTCGTCACCGATACAAGCCACAAAAAAGTCGGCCGTTTCTATTCTCAAGGCGACCAGCGTTTTATTCGTTGTCGCATCTCCGTGTACCACTTCCACCCCATTTAACTTATTAGCTAACTCCAAAACTTTAGCTTCATTTTTTTCAATGAGGCATACATTAAATGGTCCTGCCTCGAGTATTTTTGCCAAACATTGACCAACTCGACCTCCACCGGCGATCACCACATGTTTGTTCTTACGTTTCTTATAAATCTCATCGATCAATTCATCCACACGCTCATCGTCACCAATGAGGGTTATTTTATCACCATCACAAAGCACATCGTCCGCCACCGCGATACGTGGAGTTTCCCGCTGACCTGTTTCAGCATTCTTTCTACGAATGAGCCCAATGTGAACACCCTCGGGAAGCCCTGATTCTTCTATGCTCTTACCAATCATTCTATTCTTGCCACTAATTTCAACTTCAATTGCCTTGATGGAACCTTGGGCAATGTGTTCGATGAATTCCGAAGTCGGTGTCCTAATCTTCGTGGCAAGGTGCTCGGCCGTAAGAGATTCAAGACTGATCAAACGATCAAGTTTAAAAGTTTCTAGGCAATCAAAAGTTGTGGTATCCAACAGAATGGGATTCTGAACTCGCGCAATAACCGTCGGAACACCCATGTGTTTCGCCATGCTTGCCGCCAGAATATTTGTTGCATCATCACCGGTAACAGCAATGCAAAGTTCCATGTTGGATATATGCGATGCAAATAAAACCGCGGGATCACAAACGGAGCCTTCCAAGACTTGGACGTCGCTACTGTCCATCTCTCGCACACTCTCAAGGTCTGTGTCTACAACCGTCACGTCATGTTCTTTGCAGAATGTCTCGGCGACCCAACTACCAACGGTGCCAGCGCCAAGAATAATGATTCTCATTTGAGGTAAATATTAACCTCCAGGAAAAGATTTGTGGGAAAAGCCATCTCAAGTGTCTAATAGATTTTTGAATGTCTATTTTAATAGCTAACGAATCAAAATGACTAGACAATAAATGGTATAGATTGTGTCAAATTAGCTTTAAATCGACCACCAGAAAGGTAAAAACAGCTTAATTGAACTGACTTAGTGCAAAAACGACGATAAACATACAGCCGGTAAAAAACCCGAACCAAACAGCCATCCGCACTGCTTCGCGAAAAATAACAGGCCAACGCTCATGCCGTGTTACACCATAAACCAAGCTAGAAATCAAAACCAATGGAAAAAACAGTAACAACTGTTCGATGCCAGACATCGCACCACGTTCAGTAGCGGCCAATAATAGATTCCATGGAAACATCTAACTGACCTCCTCAGCCGCTGCTTCGGCCGCAGCCGCAAGTCGTTTCTTACGCTGCACCGGATCGTGCCAAACACCTGGCCCACCGTACGCATCGTAGATAGCAAAAAGGTTTAACAGTCCAGCGACCAATGTATATAGAGTTCCCATTTGGAAAAACGAATGGTAATCACGATTCCATTTGTTGAGCTCGCCGGTACTCGTAGGCGGAGCCAAAAAACCGTTCCATAACAAATTCACAGACGTACCCTGCTGTTGCTGGCTGCGTAATGAACGATTCTGAACGACGGCCGGTAGGGCTGCAGATCCTAAAAAGAACTGCCCGACAAATTGCCAGCGGAAATCCTCCGAAATGAAAGAACAATAAACTACTTTTCCACCTCCCATTTGATAGCCGCTAATGAACAACATCGTCACCGCTACGAAAATCGTAATCGCCTTAGCCGTGCGGCCTTGGTAGAAATGCCCCATGCCTGGAACGATCCAAGCCAATAGCGCAGCAACATAGGGATTCTTCAGATCGAGATCGATCCCAGAATCGTCATTTAGCTCGTCACCTTGTTCATCTGCCGTCGCCATCTAATTTCCATTTTCGTTATACAAAATGTTACAGGTGTTTTATTGTACTCAAGGAGCAAAACAACGAACACTCCACAATGACATTGGTGGCCAATTGTTTAACTTATTCAAATCCCTACTAATAATCGAGCAGCAAACGCCAGCGCGGCTGTTTCAATGCGTAAAATACGAGGCCCCATGTCAACAATTTTCCACTGCAATTGAGCGGCGGCGGTGGCTTCCTCAGCTGAAAATCCACCCTCGGGACCAATCGCCACCACGGCAGCACCTAACTCAAGCTGAATATCTCTAATACTAATATTGCAGGCCTCTTGTTCTCTTGGCGTTTCAGCAACCGTATTATTGACTCCCATCTGGGCTGATTTAGGGTGCGCGATAAAGCGGTTCTCCGCTGTTCGCTGTAAAAACGCTTCGAGAGAGGCTACTTCGCCAATTTCAAGTAGCCGGTTTCGGCCACATTGTTTGCTAGCGCTAATGACATGATTACGTAAGCGGACAAGTGCTTTGTCGACAGGCTGAGCAACACCTCGTGACGTGGTTAGAGGGATTACCGTGGTTACGCCCAGTTCAACCAGTTTTTCAATGATCCATTTTTGCCGGTCACCTTTTGGCAGCGCAATACCAACGGTTAATGCCAACGCTGGCTCAAGATCAGCTTCTTCTGTACTAAGTATTTTGAGGGTTGCCTCGTTTCGACCCACGTCCACAATTTCAGCGATCCACTGCCAACCGCTGCCATCAAACAATTCAACCCGATCACCACACTTACCGCGCATCACACGGGTTAGGTGTTGGGCTTCACTGCCTTGCAGCAACACACTTGTCGCCTGACCAATCGGAGTGTCTAAGAAATATCGCTGCGTCATTAGAAATCGAAACTCATACCGGTGATTAAAAAGTTCTTTTTGAAATCCCCAATCGACAAATACTCGTAACCGACATAGACCTTAGCTCGTCCAATCTGTCGTCCATAAGTTGTCCGTATACGAAATAGTCCAGCACTACCAAGGCGACCCCAATCGAGATCTGCTGATATGACTTGCGGCTCGGACAAATAAAAGTCGCCGCCATAGGTAAAGTTAATTCCGTTTTCGGTCGCCAAAGAAGTTCGCTGCCAATTCATCCCGAGACCGACGCGCATCTGTGCGTTTTCCATCTGTGCAAAACGCCAAACCACATTAACATCACCAATCCACAATTGTTCGTGTTGGCCCACGGCAACACTCTCCCGCAAATAATCAAAGCTGGCATCGACTCCCAAGCGATTCCGCGATTCAAAAATAAAATGTGTGCTGATTTTTTGTTGGGCTGTAAAATTATCTGCGTAATCCAGTCGAATCCGCAAGTGGCTGCTCTCGACGTGATCGCCGGGCATTGGATTCATCATCATGCTGCCAGTGTGCGCTCGGGCAAATGGATACTTAATGAATCCACCTGGGATATGATCGTCGCCAAAAATTGCTTGTGGCACCGTCACTGGCAATGACAAAACCCACGCGGCGACCATAGACGAAAGAACAAACAACTCCGCTTCACTCGTAGAATCATCGCCATCATAATAATACCCATGATCCGCTAAATGTAGATGTTGATGATTGCGGCTATTGCTGGCGGCTGGTGGTGGAGGTGCTGCGCTGCCAGTCCGACCCGTGGCATCCGTAAGTCCCTGCAAAGATCCATCGGCAAACAGACTCGGCACGGCAAACACGACCAAAATCCAAGCCGTCGTTAGGAGACGTACTCGCGAGCTTACACAACAACGGTACGACCGGTACATGGAATGACTCGACTAGGATTGAAATGATTACAGAGAATAAGAACAAACTTCTTTGGGTTGTTCGTAGATAGTACAAATCCAATTATCTCTGCGTCAATAACAAACTACTTGGGATTGCCCGTTCAGTGCAATGTCAGCGGGTCTTCTTCATCTGTGCTGGCCCACACCGTCAGCTCCGAAAACTGGTCAGCCAAGGTTGCTGCTAGATGATCTAACGCAAACCGTTCACTTGCATAATGTCCCAACAAAATCATTGCGATTCCCAACGCTCTTGCTTCCAGACACGTGTGAAACCGTGCTTCGCCAGTGATTAATACGTCACATCCTTGACGCGAGGCACAGCGAATAAGCTCACCAGCGCTACCGCAAGCAATCCCTACTTTTGTCAAACGTCGTTCGCTGTCTCCCACGATGTGCAGCGATTCAATGTTGAACACTGATTTTGCCCGTTGCCCTAGTTCCGCTAACGAAGCATCTTCCACCGTGCCGCAACGACCTGTACCTAAGCCTTCCGTTGCTGCGGATTGAGGATCGTTTATAGGTTCGAGCGGCTTGATATCTTTCAGATTGAGACCTGCGGCAATTTGCTGATTAATGCCAAGGACAGCCGAATCAAATGCAGTATGCGCACTGTACACAGAAATACCTGCTTGAGCGAGTTGCCAGAGCATCGTTCCAAGATTAGTGTCAGTCGTGATTGTTTTAAGGGGCGCGAAGGGGAAGGGGTGGTGTGTCACGATCAGCCCAGCCTGTTTGTCAATTGCTTCGGCCACCGTTTCCGGAGTCACGGTTAAACACGTCATAATGTGGGTCACGACAGATTTGCGGTCGCCAACTAATAACCCAACGTTATCCCACTCCGCCGCCAAACAGACTGGCGCAATCTGCCCTAGTGCTTTGCAAATATCACCAACACTTGTCATGAGGTTACTCGTTTTTTCTATTCTTTACTGGGACTGTCCGGTGCATCGCCTTGAGGGTTAGCATCTGTATTGGGGCCGATCGTACCAAACAAGTGACCGCCGACGTCCCCATGCGTCCAAGTGCCCGCGTATTTGTTTTTATAGATAACCACGCGTGAACTAAACGTCCCTAATCCTGGAATCAAGACATTGGTCAATGTAATGACTGGCGTCGTTCCCGCCCACTGGACTTGCAGTGGCATTGGCAAGGTTACATCGCGGCCACCAAATTGCACTCGGGCAGTAAATAGCCACAATTCACCTGTAGTAAGTTTCTTAACACTGACAATTGTGTAAGACTCTTTTGGCAGGTTGTCCTGTTGCTTGCCTAAAACTGTAAAGTTACCGGTGAACTTTACGTTTGTCATTTTCTTTTCAAACAAGTCATAGAGCTTTTGCTTCTCCGCGGAAACTTGTGGGGGGTCTGTTGGTTGGGGAGGTTCATCAACCCCTTGCGCTGCAGCTAACGGCAGCAAAAACAACAAACATAGGATCATTGCTAAACTTTTATTAAAAATTTTCTTGTCCATCACACCACCTCGTGGGTTGCTAGTATTGAACCATCCATCATACGACATTTTTTTAGACTCTATCGTGCTTTATTCGCATTAATTTACGGCTCAATTTATAACTCCTTCTAGATAGATTGCAAACGTTGCAGCGCCGTGGCCACTTCACCGACAACATTCCGCGA
>DTSG01000320.1 GCA_012965455.1 Planctomycetaceae bacterium
TTGAACTCACGGTACACGCTAGCAAAACGCACAAATGCTACTTGATCGAAGTTGCCTAAGGCAATCATAACAAACTCACCAATCTTAGCGGCACTGATCTCATTGTTGCTTTTAGTGTAGATTTCGCTTTCAATTTCTGAAATCAACGATTCAATGTCTTCTGTGCTCACCGGACGCTTCCAGCATGCTTTTACAACGCCCTGACGAATCTTGTCGCGGCAAAACGGTTCGCGAACCCCGTCCTTTTTGATCACGCGAATGGAAAGCTCTTCCAAACGTTCGTAGGTCGTATAGCGACGATCACAGTTGAGACATTCACGCCTGCGCCGAATAGAATATCCATCGGTACTTGAGCGTGAATCCAGAACGCGGTCGTCATCCTGCTGACAAAATGGGCATCTCATAGGTTCACTCCGACAATTCCATGCCATGTAAATATGTGGCGTAAAATAGACCAACCTAGGGGAGGTCTTTTCCAAGCTGCCATATTATGCGCATAAACCAGCAGAAAATGCACGTGTATTAGTCCAACTTATTCAAATAACCGCCCTTTTGTCCACTCGCTTTACTAGGCCGCTTTGGGGACATTGGAGTGACCCAATGTAATGCTTCCGTCCTCAGCGACATCTTCAAAACGAACAGATACTTGTTTACTAACGCCGGACTCCTGCATGGTTACCCCAAAGAGAGTATCCGCGGCGGTCATCGTTTTCTTGGAGTGGGTGACAATGATGAACCGTGACCAGTCGAGGAACCCTTTCAGTACATTGATAAAACGTCCGATGTTGGCTTCGTCAAACGGAGCGTCGACCTCGTCCAATATGCAAAATGGACTTGGACGGAATTGAAAAATTGCTAACAGTAGCGAGACTGCGGTCAGTGCTTTTTCTCCACCACTTAACAACGAAATACTAATCAACGGCTTGCCTGGCGGCGAAGTAATAATTTCTACTCCGGCCTCGAGCACATCGACACCTTCTTCAAGGATAATATCTGCTTGGCCACCGCCAAACGCTTGCCGATATAACGCTTGGAAGTTTATGCGGATTTGTTCCAGCGTCTCCAGGAACAATCGACGGCTATCAGCATTGATGCGCTGAATGATACGTTCGAGCGTATCTTTGGCATTTGTAAGATCGTTGAATTGCGCCGACAGGACGTCAAATCTAGATTCTAGGTCATTGAGTTCACCGAGGGCTTCCATATTTACTGCACCAATATTATTAATCTTTGATCGCAGTGTCGTTATTTCTTCTTCCACTTGTTCACGTTGTTCGATTTCGGCTTCGGTTTCATGCTCGACGTGTAAATTAGCAATCTCAATACCGTAGTCTTCTCTCAGTCGATCCTGCAGCGCCCTGCGTTCTAGTCGCAATTCACGACTATTAAGCTCGCGTTCGTGCTTTTCCTTGGTGACCTTCTCCATGGCAGCCTGAGTCGAGGCGAGGGAGTTTGTGATTTGTCGTCGTTGTTGTTCACACTCGGTAACCTGTTCACGCAGTTCTTGGCTAATTGCGCGGTGTGTATCTTTAGCCAAGTAAAGTTCTGCTAACGCCGAAGTACCACTTAAAATCTGCATTCTACTTTGCGTGGCGTTTGTCGTGGCGTCACGCAGTAATTCGGTTTGTTCGTGACAAGCCGCTGTCCGCTCTTCATGATCCAGCGCAAATTGATCAAGCTGTGTTTGCAGGGCGGTACATTGCTGCTCAGTTTTTCCTAGTGTGACGCGTAGATTGGTGATTCTATTGAGAATCGTTTGGTGTTCTTTATCTAATCTCTGCGCCGTCTGTTGGAATTCTTGGACAGCGACGATGTGTTGGTTGTGTGTCGTTTGTAAGTCATCGAGGGCCGTGCTTTGGTGAGTCAACGAGGTTTTGTTGACCTGTTGTTGGGCTCGCAACGAGCGGCGTCGTCCGTCGAGTTCGAACCCTTCATCGGCTAGCTGTGTGAGTTGTGCCTCATAGCCATCTGCCGTGATATGGTGCTTAACGATGGCTTGACGGTCGGAGTTGAGTTGAGCAACGGTTTCATCGAGCCTAGTGTTTAAGTCGGATTGATTGTTTTCGATTCGCGTCAGCTCTGCTCGGTGATCACTTGTTTGCGCGGTTAAGACATAAATGTCTTGCTGTAAACCTCGGAGTTCCATTCGTCGTGATACCAACCCGGTACAATTGTCCGGCGGACCTACACAAACGGCACCGTTGCAGTCGAGCAACTCGGCTTGAGGCGTTATGAGTCGCAAGCGACCAAGATATCGTTTTGCTAAAGAGTGTGCGGTGGCGAGATTATCGACAATCCACGTGTTTGATAAGAGGACGGTTAGTAGGTTGCTGTATGCTGAGTCAATTTGTACAGCTTGGTCTAACCGCCCGATGACGCCGGGAGAATCACTGATGTCAATTTGCGTTTCGGCTGCCGCAAGTGCTTTGAAGTTAATCACGCCCAACCGAGTCTTTAACGAGATCGTTCCATTGCTGATTTGCGTCAAGAGATGGTCATTACTAGTTACAACTAACTGAGCCCGATCGCCCAGTGCGATATCGATCAAACGGGCGGTATCGTAGTCAGCCTGCACGAGGTCGGCAACGAGACCAATTATTCCCAGATCTTGATGCGCACCTCCATCCGCTTCTCCAAGCAGTTGGCTTACCGCGCCGTTGACACCTTCGCGTTGTTGTTCCAACTCGGCAAGAATACTTTCTCGTTCCCGCTTGGCCGTTAATCTTTCGTTGAGTTGTGTCAGATTCTGTTGGCGTCGCGTCAGTAATTGTTTTTGCCGCAAGCCCTCCCGCCGCAGTGTCTCTTCCTCAGTCTCAAGATCATGAATGCTGTGTCCAAGTGCTTCTTCGATGACTTGCAGGTCCAGCAAGTCGCGTTTGATTCCCGCTGCCGTTGTCGCCTTGTCAGCGATCGCTCGTTCGAAATCTTCGAACTGCTCCACTAACTA
>DTSG01000321.1 GCA_012965455.1 Planctomycetaceae bacterium
ACCTCGATATTCCGGATCTGTGATCGAATAAATTTTGCTGACACCCCAAGGTTCGTTCATGTAGGCACTACCAGTTAACATTCCACCATCCAAAAAGACCTTTATGCCTCGTAACCACAACATATTGTTGTATTCATGGAGCGGATCACTGATCGCTTTCTTGATACGAGCGTCTACATCCGTTAGCGGTACATTCGCATTTAACGAGTAATACAGAAAGACCCGCACATTCAAGCCGCCCTCATCCTTCAAAGTTCGCCATTGATTCACGGCGGAATCAGATGCATTGCGATCCGAAATACTAGTAATGCCCACCGAGTTGTAATTTGCGATGAGTTTCTTTAGCTCTATCTGGCGGTCCGCAAACTCAGGACTTCGCTCAGCCGACTGGTACTTAACCAACGAACCAGCATTTCGAATGATACCAGTCAACTCGCCCGTCAGTGGGTCCTTTTCAATAACGCCGACGCGACCCTCTGGAAATACCGTCTTCTTATCAATACCGGATAACTTCAACGCGAGACTATTCAATGCTTGGTCCGGACCCGTTCGAAATACGACAGGATTGTCCGGCGCTACGGAATCGAGCTCTTGCCGCGTCGGAAAGCGTTGATCAGCCAGACGCGTGATAAATACTTGGCTCAAGCGAATCCACTGACCATCCTCCAATGCAATTACCCGCTGCTTTACATGCTCTAACACATCCGCAATTGTATTCATCACCGGAACTGGGTGATCATATTCGTAAACCGCAGCGCCGGTGGAATGGACGTGCGAATCAATCAACCCTGGCATTACCATCTTGCCATCGAGGTCAATCACTTTCGTATCCGGGCCTGTAAGCTCAAGAACCTTACTGTCGCGTCCAACGGCCACAATACGATCGCCACGCACCGCCAGCGCTTCGACAATTTCAAACCGTCGGTTAACCGTTACAATCTTTCCCGATCGCAAAATAAGATCTGCCGGTTGTATCTCGGCAGCCACCTCGGATTGCGCCGACATCGTTAGCATAAACAAGATTACAAAGATGCTTGTCAATGTTTTCATTTAGTTTTCCCCAGTCCGTGACTACTACGGTAATAATGTACAATGACAATTCCGGTCGCTGATCGGAGGCCACACACGATATTTCAATACCCCGCGGAACTACAACATTAAAGCGTCACTCCTCATGATACGAAACTTCTGGCTCCCCTGCATCGTAATCACTCTACTAGTCCCGTCGCTTTACGCCGCCGCACCACAACCTAATATCATCTTGTTGATTTCAGACGACCAACGTCCCGATACTATCGCTGCGTTAGGCAATGACATTATTCAAACGCCAAGCCTTGATTCGCTAGTAAAGCACGGCACGGCCTTCACCCGCGGCACATGCGCCAACCCACTGTGCGTCCCCGCCCGAGCGGAACTTCTCAGTGGCCAAACTGGATTTCGCAATGGAGTCCATCCACCTAGCAACAAACCAGACCTGACACATACAACACTAGCACAAGCGTTAACCGGCGGCGGCTACGACACGTATTGGGTCGGTAAATGGATGATCGCCGGCAGACCCTCCACTCGCGGATTTCAAGACAGTTTAGCCCTATTTGGATCGGGCAAACGCCCTACTGAACCACAGTATGACGCCGCCGGACGCGTCGTCACTGGATATCGCGGTTGGATGTTTCAAACGGATGATCGACAACTCTTTCCCGAGCAGGGCGTAGGCCTGACACCTGACATCGAAAGCAAGTTCGCCGATGCCGCGATTGAATTCATTAATCGTAAGTCCGACAAACCTTATTTTTTGCAAGTCAACTTTACCGCGCCCCATGATCCGCTTTTAAACCCACCCGGCTGGGAAGACACTTATGCCGCCAAGGACATTCCGCTCCCGGCAAACTTCCGTGGCAAACACCCATTCGACCACGGTAATTTTTCCGGTCGGGACGAATTGCTGAATACCTGGCCTCGCAAAAAGAAAGACATCCAACGCGATCTCGCAACCTACTATCGCGTCATTTCCTATATGGACCAACAAATCGGGCGCATTCTGAATGCAATAAGACAAACAGACCCCGAGTTGAACAACACCGTCATTATCTTCACGAGTGATCACGGTTTGGCACTTGGCAGTCACGGGCTGATGGGAAAACAGAACATGTACGAACATACAATCGGCATACCGCTGATTTTTGCCGGTGCCAACATCCCCCAAGGTGAACAACGTGCCGCTCAATGCTATCTGCGCGATCTTTATCCGACAATTTGTGAACTCGCGGGCATCGAAGTGCTACCAGCAGTCGAAGCAACCAGCTTAATGCCTATTCTGCGCAATGAGTTGAGAGAAGTTTACCCTTTCATTATTGGATACTACCACGATCAACAAAGAATGATCCGCATGCAAAACTGGAAGTATATCTATTATCCCGCTGTCAAACGCGAACAGTTATTCCACCTCGGTTCTGATCCCTATGAAATGCGAGATCTCTCCAACAACAAACGAACTGCGAGTGTCCAACAGCAACTACGGGAGGAAATGATCGTGTGGCTACAGAATCATGGCGATCCTCTCTTCTCCGCAACAACATCTGATAAATAAAACGCCTAAAATTCGTTACAATATCGAACCTATCGCAGTCTTAGAGATGTACAGCGATTCGTGCTGAGTGCACGCGTTCAAATTTCATCCCCGCCAATTTCAAATTCGTAATAAATGCACCATTTAACAGCTTACCGCCGTGGTTTCATGCTGGTGCATCCTCTCGTTTTGGCGTCTGGCGGTGGCATGCGAATGGGCCAACTAATTGGTGCAACCAATGCCAAGGGTGAATGCCCAACGGTAAACCAATAGAGGAATTAATATGAAATGGCAAGTAAAAATGGGGTGGCATAACACTCTTTTTCTACATTGGCGAGTGCCGACTGCCACATTGCAACAACTGGTA
>DTSG01000322.1:0-7856 GCA_012965455.1 Planctomycetaceae bacterium
GGAACCATGCCATTTGCACTATCGCTAATGCGCGGCCGCATGGAAAAAACTATGGAACAGGAACTTAGGAAATTGCTCGCATGATTTTCCAACATCGCACATCTCTCTGTTGCGTTTTTGCCATCATCGGTTTAGCAGTAACAGCAAAACCTCACGACCTCTATGGTCAAACTGCTCAACAAACAGTATTGGCCAATGCTCGCTTTGAACAACAACTAGAGACTCTCATTTCTACTCGCTGGGATTTACCATTAAAAGACGTTCTCATTTCGATGCGTGAAACCCAACGCGTTGCCATTTTTCTAGATCGTCGAATTAATCCCGCACAACAAATTCAGCTCGAAGTCCAAGATAAAACGATGAGCACGGCACTGCAGCAGATTGCCAACCAAGCAAATGCTCAGATAAGTCACATCCGCAACGTCATTTATATCGGACCTAAAAAAACAACGCACTTGCTAGCAACTGTCGCAGCGATCCAAGCCGAACAGCACCGGCGTAATCCAGCGGAAAACACTCGCGTTTTTACGATCGGCAAAAGCACACAGTGGAATCGACTTTCACAACCACGATCGATCGTCACTGCAATCGCGGAAACCGTAAATGCGAGAATTACCAATATTGATAAAATTCCGTTCGACCTCTGGGATAAACATACATTGCCCAATCTGCCATTCGCCATGCGAATGTCAATCGTATTGGCTGGATTTGATCTTACCTACCAATTGAACAACGACCGCTCTATCACTCTGATCCCATTCCCAACTGAGGCCAAATATCAAAAAGCATTTTCAACCAACGTCAGTGCGGCAAACCTCAATCGCATTAAAAACAGTTTTCCGACACTGCAGATCACCAACAACAACGAACAATTGGTTGCTTCCGGGAGATGGGAAGAAATCGCTGAGCTTGAACTGTTACTGCGCGGCAACACTATCATTCGACCAAAACCAATGACCACCTCAAAGCAAGTTTACACGCTGACGGTAACTAATCAATCAATTCAAAATGTGCTACAAGCCATTGCCAGCAACGAAAAGCTGGAACTTGCTGGGTCAGCAGAGGCCCAAAAAATCTGGAACAAACGCATATCGCTCGAAGCAAAAGAATTGCCGCTAGCCGATCTGTTGCTTCAAGTCGTCGGGCAGGGGAACTTGCAATATCGCATCGCCGATAAACAACTGCTCATTTCAGTAAAAATGTAACCCGCGAATGAACGCAAATTATCGCGAATAAAGCCGCTAACTCACCTGCGGCGGATGCCTGAACAATTGAGTGCGTTACAACGCTTCAGAATTGTCGCCGTACACCCCATTTTTAAAATGGGTGTCTATTGGTGCGGATTCGTGGCGCTACTCAGGAATTTTCGCCGAGTCATCGTAGGTGCGACGATCTTGTGGATGCCACAATGGCAACCCATCCTTTACGCGCTCAGATAGAATAGCTAACTTTTCACCAGAACCTGGCAGAGACGCCGTCGGTTCGTAATCATCTTGTTCATGTCCTTGGGGTTCAAAATCCCATATACCCAACTTGATTGCATCCAGAACTGAATTTGGCACGATCTATTCTCCCGTCACTGTGTGAGAAAAAGTGAATTGAAAAGGTTGGCCGTTACATCTCTTACATTGACAATCAAAAGGAACATTCACAAGAAAGTAATGAAGCAGGTGATTTTTTCAAAATCTTACATGCCTCTGGCAACCGCTTGCCGCTCCAACTTAGTGACCACCAAGTTAAAAACTTAACTAGACCAATCCAATATCAGATTAAGGCAATTCTACGTCAAGCGAATGACAACAATTTTTCAATTTTAGCGACAACAATTTATTCGCAAATATTCTTACCTTTTTCAAAAACAATTGTTGACTAGGCGACGCAAATTTGCGCCTCTCGAATTTCCAACCGTGACGACTCACTAGTTTTCAACGCCTTACCGTCAACCACAGTTCCAGTAATGTCACCAATGTGCTAAATTGCACTGCCGCGTAAATAAGTTGCCGCTCACTTAACCTCCTTTTCAACAGAACAACTACAAGCCATGACCACTGGTACAAGCAAAGCCGTGAATCATGTTCAAAACAATCCTCTGAGCGATGACACTCATGAAGTTTGGCTGCATGGAAACCGACGTGTCTATACAATCGCTCTTGTTCCAGGCGTGATTATCCTTTGTGGCTCAGCACTTGTTCTCAGCAACACATTTTTTGTGGCTCCACTTTGGTTGCGGGTCATCGCAGCAGTCCTGTGTGGGTTTGCTGGGGTCACTAATACATCGTTGTTGCTATGGTTAAGACGACCCCTGCTGGCATACAGCGCTGGACACCTGCTTGTCTACTTGCGGCCGCCACACGTCGTGCGAGTGCCCATTGAATTTGTGGAAGTTTTTTTTGCAGGCCAAAGTGAAACGCACATGCCGCGACCTAGAACACAAACCAAAGGTCCTGCACACGAATCACGGAACGTCGTTGTCCGGCTAGCCGAACGGGCATCTCAATTCCAAAAACATCCCGTTAAACCATCCCTAGGATCGTGGGAAGAGGGCTACATTGTCGTCCGCGGTACTTGGGCAGAACCAGTAAATAAAGACCTGTTCCGCCGCCTTAACCGGCGGTTGATCGAAATCCATCGACTGCAAAATAAAAGCTTTGAAAACGGCGCCAACATCCTACAGAGTTCCGATTTAGATGATAAAAACAGTGCCGTCACATCCTCAGATTGCGAGGACCACCGTGACTGAACTTCTCATAAGCGTGCGTAATGCCGAGGAAGCGCAGACTATTCTCAACACTGTGCCCCAACTAGCAATTCTCGATATCAAAGAGCCGCGCCTCGGCGCACTCAGCGCAACATCTCCGGAAACATGGCAAAACGTTGCCACCTTAGACAGAGGTAACACCTTGCTAAGCGTCGCGTTGGGGGAGTTAAGCGAGTACGACTTAGCGACATCAAATCAGATTCCCGACACCGCACGATATGCAAAAATTGGTTTATC
This sequence comes from Planctomycetaceae bacterium, assembly GCA_012965455.1. Taxonomy (GTDB): domain Bacteria; phylum Planctomycetota; class Planctomycetia; order Pirellulales; family Pirellulaceae; genus UBA721. Next base: position 2,996 of record DTSG01000322.1, read on the forward strand.
GCGACAAGCAGAAAAGAACTGGGTTGATCAATGGAAACGCATCGCCTCGTCACTCCCACACAATACCGACCTCGTCGGTGTAATCTATGCTGATCACCAGTCTGCCAAAAGCCCCACTGCCAATTACATCGTCGATACATTGTTAGCAACAGGCTGCCGAAATTTCCTCATCGACACATTCGACAAATCTCAGGGTAACTTACTGCACCACCTGAGTTGCGAAACCCTCGCAAATTTAAACTACCATATCGAACAACAGGGTGGCGTTTTAGTGCTCGCCGGTTCAATCACTTCCACCCTTCTTGCGGACATTCTGCGGACCGGGGCAAAATATATCGGCATTCGCGGCGCCGTCTGTGACGGAGACCGCAAAAACCAACTTAGCCAAACCGCTACAATGTCGTTTCTATCATCGCTGGAACTTTTATCCTCAGGAATTTAATCGTTGACCGACCCTATCATCCAAACCGACTCGCAACTAAACGAATACATCCAACGTCACCACGACTGCACGATTATTGGTTTTGATACCGAATTCATTTCCGAAGACACTTATCTGCCGGAATTGTGTTTAATTCAAGTAAATGCTGATCGCGACATCGCCTTAATCGATCCTTACGACATAGCCGATCTAACGCCATTTTGGCAGTGGCTCACCGACCCCAGCCGCACTATTCTTGTTCACGCTTGTCGCGAAGAACTGCGATTCATTTTCCGAGCCACCAACGAAGCTCCCCAGAACTTAATGGACATTCAAATCGCAGCGGCATTTGTTGGCTTGGAATATCCAGCTAGTTATGGAACCCTAACCAACCGCCTGCTGGACATCTCTTTGAACAAGGGAGAAACACGCACCGATTGGCGCAGACGTCCTTTGACTGATGCGCAGTGCAAATACGCCAGACAAGACGTCGAGCACCTTGAACCCATGTACAACCTACTGCTGGCGCAGTTAAGTGAAATGGGCCGCACAGAATGGCTGTTCAGTGAACTGCGGCGGCAACAAGACCATATTTTGCACCAAGAAACTTCACCACGGTGGCGCAAAGTATCCGGCAGCGGTTCACTAAACCGTCGTGGATTAGAAATTGTAAAACAACTATGGCTTTGGCGTGATGCTATTGCTCAACAATCCAATACGCCACCACGGCGTATTTTACGTGATGATCTGATTTGCGAATTGGCTCGGCGGCAATCTGATTCTCTCGAAAAACTGCGGCTCATCCGAGGCATGCAGCATCGCCAAGTCCAGAAGCGAATTCCAGCCATCCAGGACACTCTACGACAAGCACTTGATACGCCCACGCAAGACTGCCCACAGCGCCAGCGGAAGTCTAAATCTCCCCAACGCACTACGCTTAGCCAATTTCTCTTTACCGCAATTTCAGATTATTGCCAACGAAACCATATGTCGCCAGGACTTGTGACAACGATGACCGATCTACGGGACTATCTGGACCTAAACTATGGTCACAGCGCCCACAGCAACAAACGCCAACCACTGCTAAGCACTGGCTGGCGTAAAGAATTTATTGAACCACTGGTCCAAGATATTTTAAGCGGAAGGCTAGTAGCCCATGTCACCGACCCCACGTCGGATCAACCGTTGTCATTTGAACCCCACTCAGCGATAAACCCTAACGACGACTAACCAAGTTTGTCACGAGCACACGTCAAAACCAACACTTTCTTGGTTTCCATCAACTTCAATATGTGATCGCACTGGTCTAATCTGTAAGTTAAGACCTCATAGGTAACTAGTCCTTCCGCATTTTTTACATTGTGGCAATCCTATTTCCCAGCGCCCTGTGCCTCCAATAGCAGCGGGCCATCTTCCGTTGTCGCAGCGGGTAAAAACCACGTCATTTCTTCCTGAATCAACGTCGTTGCCGGATCTTGACCAACTAGTTTGACGCGGATTTTATGTCGCCCTTCTTTGTCAGCGCGAGCATACACTTTGAGCGTAACTTTCTCGCCCGGTGCAATGCTAGCTATTGAATCAAAGATAACTTGACCAGGAATCAATTCAGCCGTCTGGCCCGTTGTTTTAACTGGCTCCACGCCGTACCCAAATTGAGCGATCACATCTATTCCATGAGCCACTCGCGTGCCACGATTAATGACCTGGATCTCATACGTAGCCTCTTCGTCCATCCTCACTGGACCAGCCGGATCACTGACAATTAGTTTTAAGTCGGCAACGCCACGAACACGAGTCACGACGACTGCAGAGCGAGTCTCAGCAGCTACCGCCTCCACTCGCATCGATAATTTATTTTCCCCTTCACTGAGCAGAATACATTCAAATTCGAATGTTCGAGTCGCACCGGGTTCGACAACGCCAATTTCCCAAGACATGTTACGCTTAACGGTTTCTGTCGGTTTTCCGCTTTGCAGATACCGAGCACCCATTGGCAATACGGCGTTCACTGTCACGTCGCGAGCGACGGTGTCCCCATTGTTGCTGACTTGAATTTGATACTTAACAGGTGCTCCAGCAAAATTATTCTTGGGTCCCTTAACTTCTAATACTAATTCGGGTCGAAGAATGACGATCGACAATTCTTTTTGCACAGCTTCACAACCTACGGTTGAAACGGCAGCTTGAATCTTCATCGCGCCGGCCTGTTCCGCAGTCAACTCCAATTCGATCAACTTGCTACCTCCGGCGGCAATCTCACCAATGGACTGGCCATCTTCGACTCCCGGAGAAATACGCAAGGTAACATCGCTAGCATCACCATTGCCAGTGTTAGTTACGCGTACTGTAAATATCTTTGTTTCACCATATGTCATTTCTTGCGGACCGGCCAACGACAATTGTAACTCTGGTTGAATAACTTGGACTTGTGTTGCTAGGCCCAACGGTTGAACTGTCCAACGCGTAGAGAGTTGGAAAGCGCGATTTTCCTGTGGCACCAGCTGCATCTTCCAAATGGCTCGCGCACCCGAGGCAAGTCGACCAACCTGCCACTGTAATTCACCATCGACGGACGCCGCACTTCCATGCGTTGTTTCATTCGCAGCCAATTTCACCCAATCTGGTAAAGCGGTCACGACAAACACGTCCTCGACCAATTGATCTCCTTGGTTGATGGCGACAATTTCGAACATGCTAGGCATCCCAACACGAATTGTTTGCGGTATGCGAGTCATTATCTGAATTTTCGGAATGTAGCCCAATTGAGTTACACCTGCCGGTGTCGATGTACGTGCAATATTGGTTCCGCTCGCAATAGTCGCAGGCACTGCAGAAGGTTGAGCGTCTTGTTCGGCATATACTTCAAATTCAATATTTTGCACAGCCGGCACAATTGGCGCTGCTATCGCGGAAGTAGCTGCCGGATCAAACGCTGATGGTGCCTCTAAATCAGCTACCAACGGGAACTCGTCCTGAGCAACAATGACTGGAGGTACATCAACTACGGATTGCTCGGTCGCGGGCACAACTAAAACCGATGTTGTATCAGTGGGTGTCGCTACCTCGGCGGTGGCCGATTCTAGCACACCACTTCCGACAGGTACCGATAGAACAAAATCGTTGAATGGGGAAGTCTCTAACTGATCAGCAGCCTGTACCACTGGTTGCGTGACACCTTCCGCTACAGAATTGCCACCAGTATCTTGTGCATTACTCAATGCTACAAACAGACTAGCAACAAGTATCATCGCGCCAATAATTGTTAGATTACGTCTCATAATTAGAAACCTGCATTTCGATTGTGGGGTTGTTCGGCTCTCCTGTGCGGAAAGATATTCCGCTGAGAATCGGAAACCAAATCGACAGTTACCACGCTAAGCTTTAGTCTAAATCCATTTTTTCATTTTCCCAGCGCGGCGTAGTCTGCGCTCAGCAACTGCTACAACGAAACTTGAAAACCGCACATGGGATTCGTACCACGCGGATAATTACAATGAGCTTGACCATATTTCACAATCGTGGTTGAATCTGCGCGAAACCATGAGAACTGTCAGTCGCTCAGGGCTTGCGAATGCTGCCTTAAACCGTCATCATTTGTAAAACAATTTCAACACGCAAATTTTATCTCAACACCTAAACAATCCCATGGCTTCCACAACACACGAAACGCATCTGACCCCCACGATTACCTCTGCGGACTGGCACGTATTGGCACAACAAGTTCTAGCTGGTACACCGCTGGACCAACAACAAGCCATGCAGATTTTGACATGTCCTGACGATGAACTACTCGATTTAATGTCCGCCGCTTTTCGTATTCGCAAACAACATTTTGGTAAAACCGTTCAACTCTACTTCTTGATGAATGCCAAAAGCGGTCTCTGCCCCGAAGATTGCTCGTACTGTTCCCAATCCAAAGATTCCACGGCGGAAATTCCTAAGTACAACATCCTTAGTCGAGATAAATTGCTTGACGGAGCGAAAATTGCTGCGGAACGAAATGCGAAAACATACTGCATCGTCATTTCAGCTCGAGCACCCAGTGAGCGAGAACTGACCGCTGTTGAAACCATCGTGCCGCATATCAAGGAACAGTACGACCTGAAAATCTGTGCCTGCCTAGGCTTACTCAGCGATGACCAAGCTCAACGCCTATCTGATGCTGGCGTAGATCGAGTGAATCACAACTTGAACACCAGTGAATCCAACTACAAAAATATCTGCACGACACATAGCTACCAAGATCGAATAGACACGTTGCACGCCGTGCGCCGCGCCGGAATGGAAATTTGCAGTGGCGGCATCATTGGCATGGGTGAGCAAAATCAAGATGTCATCGACATGGCCTTTGCACTGCGTGACCTCGAAGCGGACTCCATTCCATTAAATTTCCTGAATTCCATCGAAGGGACCCAACTACAAAACATTAACACACTCACA
>DTSG01000322.1:7866-10544 GCA_012965455.1 Planctomycetaceae bacterium
CCTGAAGGCTTTAGCGATGTATCGATTCGCAAATCCCGCAACGGAACTGCGGATTGCCGGCGGTCGTGAACTACATCTCGGTAGCCTACAACCGCTCGGCCTTTATGCCGCGAATTCAATTTTCGTTGGGGATTATCTGACGACCGCAGGCCAAGCACCTGACGCTGATTATCAGATGATCAAAGACCTTGGCTTCGAAGTCACTCGTAATATTGAATAACCGCCTGTAGCAAGCATGTGCATTGCTGTTATTTGGTGATCTTCAACAACTTGCCACTGGCTCCCTCGCCAGAACCAATAATTGTCACATAGATATCGCCGCTACTGTCGATACTAATTGCAGTCGGCTTATCTAGTGAAACGACCTTTTCAACTTCGATGCCTTGTTTCTTTTTATTGTATTTTGCAACAATTCGAAAAAGGCCTCCGTCTTTTGGGCTAGACCACGCAAAATCTGTTGCTAACAATTGCCCACGAGGGCCATATGCCAAGCCGGTAATATCGCTAAGTCCCGTTTCAAAGTTCGCAAGTTTATCGCCTGTCGCTGCATCATAAAAGGTCAGCAGGCTATCACCTGGCACTGTAATCTCACCCATTTGCCCAACGGCTAAACTGCCATCAGGTGCGACGGTTATGGCGACAGGTGCATCAACGTCCGTCAGTTCCTTGGTCGCAATTGCTCGACTAAACGAGCCAACTTTGGCGCCCTTAACACCCGCTCTGGCAATCCAGCCTTTGGTGTCATCGCCGTTACAGGTAGCAAAAATTGCGTCGCCATTAAATGCGAGCCCATAAAAATTACCTTCGCCAGCAAGCTTTTCGGTTGCATCAATTGAAAAGGACGTTGCCATATCATCAGCCTTCAAAGCTTCTGCTCCAACTTTCGGTAAATTGTAAATCCGCAACAGATCCTTGGCATCCGGGAATCCGCCGCCACCGACTGCCAGAACATCACGATCTATAAAAGCCAAGCCCAACGGGCCGATTGGGTAAATAGGTCCTTTGCCGTATGTTTCGACTGGAAAACCTATAATCACAGCTTCAATTTTTCCGTCTACGATGCGGATCACTCTTCCAGCTCCACTATCAGCAACAAACACATGTCCTGTCTCAGGCTGAATCGCTACACCACAAGGTACATTTAATCCTTCAACAATCGTTGTAACCTCAACACCATAGGCATCGCGGTCACCATCGAACAAACACCCAAACAGAGTGATTGCCGCTATCATCGTCATTTTGCACTTATTCATATCTTAAATCCCTCTGGGGTTAATTAACAAATCACACCCATCATATTAACACACTTATTCAACAACCCATTCAACTGCGAGCAAATACTCTGGCAATTAAAGTGCACTGACCTGTGGATAGTGATCGCTCGCGAGTCCCTCCACCATCCACGTAACAATGTCGCTCGTTGCCTGTTAACGTTGAAACACGATTTACGACGCCCGTTGCTCAAAGGCCGTAATCTTTGCTTCATGCTCAAGTGTCAAAGCAATATCATCTAGGCCATTGAGCAAGCAATGTCGGCGAAACTCGTTGATGTCAAACGAATAATCCAACCCATGACCATCTTGGATTGTCTGCGATTCCAGGTCAATCGTTAACTCATATTGACCGTGTGTGGCGACATTCGTAAACAGTTGGTCAATTTGATTTTCCGGCAAGACAATAGGCAGCACGCCATTTTTAAAACAGTTATTAAAGAATATGTCAGCATAGCTCGGAGCAATCACACACCGAAAACCATAATCCGCCAGTGCCCAGACGGCATGTTCTCGACTCGAACCGCTGCCAAAATTGCGTTTTGTTAGCAGCACAGTCGCTCCGTGAACTGCGGGTTGGTTCAATTCGAATTCGGTATTGTCCGTCGAATCGTCATTAAATCGCCAGTCAAAGAACAGGAATTTCCCAAACCCGCTGCGTTCGATGCGTTTCAGGAATTGCTTAGGGATAATCTGATCCGTATCCACATTGGCACGATCTAGTGCTACGGTAATCCCACAATGCTTGATAAAAACTTTCATCTCTAAATTCCCTTTGTGTTTCTCAGGCTTTCCAATGTTCTTTTACGCTTCAAATTGCACTAGCCGTAACTCTCTAAAAATCTCGCACGTCAACAAAGGCTCCAGCTACCGCCGCGGCAGCTGCCATCGCGGGCGAAACCAGATGCGTCCGTCCCCCTTTTCCCTGCCGACCTTCAAAATTCCGATTGCTCGTAGACGCACATCGCTCACCAGGTTCTAACTTATCTGGGTTCATTGCCAAACACATACTACATCCCGCTTCCCGCCACTGAAAACCAGCTTCCATGAAAATTTGGTCCAACCCTTCAACTTCGGCTTGCCGCTTAATAACACCACTACCGGGCACAACCATCGCACTCACGCTATCAGCAACTTTTCGACCTTTGACAACCGCAGCAGCAGCTCTTAAATCTTCAATTCTGGCATTGGTGCACGAACCAATAAACACGCGATTTACTGCCAAGTCCAACAATTTACTTCCGGCGACAAGCCCCATATAGTCCAATGCACTTTGGGTACTCTTTTGCTCAACTTCATCCGAGAAATCGGCAGGGGAGGGGATTGGTGCGTTGATGGCGATCACTTGACCGGGATTGGTGCCCCACGTGACTTGTGGTTGAATTTCACTGGCAGCATAAACTCGCG
>DTSG01000323.1 GCA_012965455.1 Planctomycetaceae bacterium
GTCAACCCACAATATATTAAGGACGCCAACCGCAATCGTTATCTTGTGAATTTGAACGCGAACTTCTCCGCGATTACTTTGTTGCCCGTGGTCGGCCTCGACGAACCGCTGATTCGGTCTTACTTGGACCACTTCTTTTTGGACTCAGAAGATTACAAATCCTATGCGTCTTATCTCCAGGACACCTATTTGAAAGAAGTTTTTGCGGAATCGAAAATCACTCACGGTGTCGGGGACCCCAATCAATGGTCGCCGCTATTGTCGGCTGCGAAGTACCAAGTACTGCGGGAGCGGATTGATCTCGATTTTGCATACACTAGTCCCACAACCTACACGGCAGACGCCAAGGTGTCCTTGGATGTAGATGTAAAAAATGTCAACAAGCTGATTGTAAAAATCTACGAGTTGAATGCCGAGAATTTCTACCGCCAACAACTTCAGGCGATCAGCACGTCGATAAATCTTGACGGTTTGGTCCCCAACTATGAACGATCTTTAGAGTATTCCGCGGCACCACTTTTGAGAGTTCGCCATAAGTTTGACTTCCCAGAACTCAATAAGCCCGGCGTTTATGTCGTGGACTTTATAGGTAATGGAATCAGTAGCCGCGCGTTGATAATTAAGGGGCGTTTAGATTTTATAGCACGTACGACCACGGCAGGTCAGATGTTTCAAGTGATAGATTCGAAAAAGACCGTGGTCAAAAAAAGCGAATTGTGGGTTGGTGGCGCTCATTATACGAGTAACGAAGATGGTGAAATACTTGTGCCATTTAGCACAAATGCAGGACTGACGCCCATCGTCATCAGCGATGGTCAGATTTCCACTTTGCATCAGTTCAATCATGAGGCTGAGAAGTACAGTTTGTCGGCGGGTATCTCTGTTGACCGTGAAGCATTGCTACAACGAAAATTGGCACCGGTGATGATTCGTGCCGGACTCAAGGTCAACGGTACACCGACAACGCTTTCGGTGATCGAAGATGTTACCTTGATGATTACATCCATAGATATTGATGGTACGCAATCCAATAGTGTCGTTTCAGATTTCAAATTGCGTGAAACTGAAGAGACAGTGCATTTGTTTAGAGTGCCACCGCGGTTGAAAACTATCCAGTTTGTGCTGTCAGGAACTGTAAAGAATCTCAGCACGGGCAAATCCGACCGTCTCACTGCTTCGACGACCTATAGTGTTAATGGTATTGATGAAACAGAGAAGATCGCCAGCATGTATTTAGGGCGTGCGGGAAAGACGCATGTTGTAGATATGCTGGGTAAATCTGGCGAGGCGAGGATTGGTCGTACAATTCGCGTAACGCTCAAACATCAAGATTTTGTGGAAACGGTCACGACTGTTCTAGCGACGGATGATAAGGGCCGAGTCGTTCTCGGAGAGTTGGCCGGCGTCGATTCGATAACTGTTGTCGATGCTGCCGGTGTACAGGAGAAATGGGATTTGGTGGATGATGCCAGTACGTTTTACCAATCTCGGCACGCTGCCGTCGGGTCCCCCATTCGGGTGCGGTATATGGGGAGCGAGCAAGAGGTAAGCCGTGACGAAGTTGCGTTGTTTGCTGTCCGAGGTAACACCTATACGAAAGATCACTTTGGCTCCATCGCACTCGCTGATGGAGTATATAACATTACAGGGTTGCCTGGCGGTGATTACGAATTGTTGTTGCGGTCTTCAGCTCGACGCATCAGCATTAAAGTAACGGATGCCAAATCTGTTACAGCGGGCTATTTGCTGGGAACCAACCGACACTTGGAGCTGCGTGGCGCTACTCCACTACAGATTGTCGATGTTAAACGTACGGACGAGCAGGTAAGGATTCGGTTTGTTGGGGCGAATGAATATTCTCGAGTCCACGTGATTGCCTCCAGATACTACCCGCGCTTTCCGGCTTGGACTCGACTGCGATCGGTAGTCGACGCTGAACCATTCGCGATGCGTACCACTGATCCTGCGGCATTGTACGTTGAGGGGCGTGATATTGGTGACGAATATCGTTATATCATTGACCGTCGGTACGCCCGAAAGTTTCCGGGAAATCTACTAGCAAGACCTGAATTGCTATTAAATCCGTGGCCGATTCGTACGACTGAAACGGCCAAGCAGCACGCGGCAGCTGGCAATGACTTTCAGTCGATGGCCAATGCAGTCGAGGAATCGGCGGCGCGGGGAGGTCGAGCGAGGGGTGCAACGGGCGCTTATATGGACTTTTCCAGTTTAGATTTCTTGCCGGCAGGGTCAGTATTGTTGTCCAATCTTGAAGTGGGTGAAGATGGATTGATAAGTATCGATATCGCGGATCTAGCAGGCCACCATCATCTACAGATCGTGGCTGTTGATCCTACTCAAACAGTGGCGCGAAGCGTGTCGTTTACCGAGAAGTCACGGGAGATATTAGACCTGCGGCTCATTAAAGGACTGGACAACGAAAGTCATTTCATGCAGCAGAAACAGGTTAGCCTCGTTGCTGCGAACCAGGAGTTTGTAATAACAGACGTCTCTGCCAGTCGGTTTAAGACTTATGATAGCCTTTCTTCGATTTATCAGCTTTACGGCACTCTACAGGCAAACACGGCGCTGCAGGATTTTAACTTTGTTTTACAGTGGCCAAGTTATGACGGTGACAAGAAGAGAGAACTATATTCAAAATATGCGTGTCATGAACTTAGTTTCTTTCTCTATAACAAAGACCGAAAGTTTTTCGACGAAGTAATCCTACCGCATCTACTACACAAACAACACAAGACTTTTATGGACGACTGGCTCGTGGGCAGGGAACTCAACGGCTATTTGATTCCCTGGAAGTACGAACAGTTAAACGTTGTTGAACGAGTGTTGTTAGGTCGTCACGTAAATGCGGAACGCGGCGCATCTGAACGGCACCTGCAGGATTTATGGGACCTCGTGCCGCC
>DTSG01000324.1 GCA_012965455.1 Planctomycetaceae bacterium
AGGTTGGCGACTGGTATGGGCTGGCTAAACTGGCCCTGAAGGGATTAATCAAAAAAAAGGAGAAAGGGGTTGGGTTCTCCGGCAAAATGCTTGGTTGCCACAGGTGCCTTTTGTTCGATAAAGGGCTGAAGAAGTGTGGGGACGGGAAATTAGGCGTTGGATGTGGCTGTTATATGCCGTTTAAGGTGGCTTTGGGAGGGGGATGCTGGGCTCGTGAGAATGGGGTTGAGGAGGGGGATGTGGGGTGGCGCTGAACTGCCCCATGTCCACCCTGTACTTGGGGTCCACGCCGCCTTCGTCCATGAGGGCGTTACAGCTTTTGGCGGTGATTTCGTAGAACTTTTCCTTTGGCAACCCACCGTAATGTTTTTTGCGGATGGCGTCTATGTTGCAGATGAACGGTCTATCTTCGTAGATGGAGCACTCATTGCCGGCTAGGTAAATACAGGAGCCGTCTTCCTTTGTGGGCATTAAGCCCTCTACCCGCCTGCAGCATTGACCGCAGCTGGTACAGGGAAACCTTACGAGCAGGTCACCCGAATCGCCTCTGTCTTTGCCCATCTATGAATTTCCGATCGGGCGGTTTTGTCCAGATACTCCGGGCTTATGCCGTGGGCGTTGACGGGACCAACACGAACCGTAGCCCCCCTGCGCCGAATGGACACGTCGAACCACACGTCCTCGTTCGGGTACATCAAGAAACACTTATGAACTGTCCCTGTCCTTGTTTTTCTTAGTTCGCCTCTCACGCGCTCCCCTTTTCATTTGTTGCCCCATCTTAAATGTCACCTTGGTGCACGGCCCGAGGTTAGTCCGGCAATCGGACGGTGTAAACGTCCCAAAGTTTTTTAATCGGACCCGGTGGCCTTCGCTAATACCGGCTGAAGCCAGAAGGAGGAAGTCCTCCACGATTAAACGGATATCTGTTTCGCTTATTCTGCCTTTGTATAGGGCTGTAATACCGCGTATCAGGTCTGATTTGTTTAATATGACTTTGGAGTTCGGCATTTTTTTGTAGACAAAGCCCCCGCAAGGTCAGGGTCGAATGACCGTACGCCAATCGCCGCGCACTTACATTCGCTCCTTGTTGCGAGTGGGTCGTTAAGCTTTTCCAGCGCGTATTTTGTCCAATAAGCCTTTTTAATCTCTCTTTCTTTGACATATTCAGAATAATTCATCTCCATTTTGGCATTCGCCCGGGCGGGGGTCTCTTATCCCGTCCGTTTGGTTAAGGACCACGCCGGCCCAGTAGATATCGGGCATACATTCCCGGCACAGGTAGCCCCCGGTGGAAACGTCCCGGTACATGGCCTTTTTTTGTTTGTGACACCCCCAACATTCCCGTCTTTTCTGGTCATTTGTTGCCAGAAGGAAGATGCTGGAGCGCTTAAGATTCATAGTTTCCATCAAAATTCGTTTTTCCCAGTTCCTGTGTTCGCTTATGTGGACCGACCTTAAGCCAAGTAATCCAGCCAGCCACCCCTGAAAGACAATCCAGCTCTTTGACCTCAACGACAGCCTTCTTCTTGTTAGAAGTAATAATCCTTGCATGAGTTGCCCCCCTTGGTTTCTCTAGTTTCATAGACTTGGCGGAATATCTTCGTCATTAATGGGTGAGACCGTCTCAAACTGCGTGTGTTCCTTCCTGAAGAGGAAGTTTACCCGACCTGTCCCTCCGTTTCGATTTTTATCTATGATCCCCTCGACCATTGTGTGGGTTGGGTGGGCCATTTCCTCCCCTGTTGGCTCCCATAGCAGCATAATCTGGTCTGCATCGGCCTCAATATTGCCGGATTCACGCAAATCATAGGCCCTAGGGGCGCGATTAGCGCGTACTGTCTCTCGATTTAGCTGGGCTAGGGCCACCACAGGGCAATTAAGCTCCTTCGCCATGTTCTTTAGGCCCGCAGATATGGCCCCAACCTCCTGATATCGCTTTTCGCCACGTCTATCGGGGTGCACAAGCTGTAAATAGTCCACGAAAAACACCTCACAGCCATGAATTGCCCTCATTCTACGCGCTTCTGCCCTGATTTGGCCTATTGTCATGTCCCCTTTGTCCCGAATATGGAGCGGCCAGCTGTTCATACGGCCTACAGCGGCCGAAATCTTGGGGAAATCGTTGGCTGTAAGGGTGTGTGGGCGCATTAATTCGCGTGAATCCTGCCTTGCATGGGTGCATAACATACGGAAATTAAGCTGATCCTCGGTCATTTCCTGACTAAAGAACCCCACAGGAACCCCCTTTGAGACTAGGCTTTCGGCCATATTGGCAGCCAAAGCGGTCTTACCGCACCCCGGTCTGGCCGCAATCACCATCATTTCACCGTTATGCAGGCCCCCAATTACATTGTCCAACTCCGGGAAACCCGTGGTCAGCCCAAACACTTTCCCCTTGAATTGGACTTGCTCAATGTTCGCCAGCACACGAACAAGGCTATCGGCCCGGGTGGTCTTCTTGGTGTCTTCACCAGATAGGTCCAGTATCTCCGCCTCAAACGCCGCCGTTAACTCGTCCGGCTCCAGAGTGTGGTCATCCAACGCTTTCCCCAGCTTGGCCATCTTGGCCTTGTAGAGCCTCCTCACGGCGCTTTTCTTTAGAAGGGGTAACCAATACCCTAAGTTGGTTGAAGTGGGCGCTGCGTCCTCACACCGGACTAAATAGCTTGGGTCCGCTTTGCCTGACGTATTCAGCCTGTCGTGAACGGTTACCACGTTGCACGGGAGCCCCTCTTCGGTGACCTCCCTAATGGCTTCCCATATGCGCCTATGTTCAGAGTTGGCGAAATGCTCGCCAGTTATCCCTTCGGCGATACACTCGTCCATTGCTCCCAGAAGGGCACACCCCAACACTCCCATCTCTGCCGTGGCACTCATCGGCTCACCGCCTTCAACTGTTCCAGTATGGTTTCTCGCTTTTTCT
>DTSG01000325.1 GCA_012965455.1 Planctomycetaceae bacterium
GAAGTAGATCGAAACATGATTCCTACAGTCGCTGCGGTTAAAGCTGCGGATATGCTCAAGGGTTTGCGAGGAACTGAAGTAGAAATCGTCGTCGTTTCAGCGACAGGATCAGCTCGTCGGATGACACTGACTCGACGCCAAGTGCAAGTTACGAGTGTGGTAGACGCCAGAATCATTGATCAACGATCGAAAGTAGGCTATTTGCGGATCGTTAGCTTCCAAAAAAACACTGCTCGCGAAGTAAACAGCGCGTTGTGGCAATTACGTCAAGACGGCATGCAACGATTAGTGCTTGATTTGCGAGGTAACCCGGGTGGTTTGGTCAAAAGTGCAGTTGAAATTGCAGATATGTTCATTAGTTCGGGAACGATTGTTTCAACTCGTGGTCGTAGCGTGAATGAAGAAGTCGATTATCAAGCTCACCAAGGCGGCACTTGTAATGAACCCTTGGTTGTGTTGATTAATGCGAGATCGGCTAGTGCGAGTGAAATATTCGCAGGGGCAATCAAAGATCACAATCGCGGTGCAATCGTTGGGCATTGCACATACGGCAAGGGCAGTGTGCAAGGAATTTTCCCATTGGCCTCGTATAACTGCGGACTGCGTTTAACAACCGCTCGATTCTATTCTCCCGCTGGCCACCAAATCAGTGGACGCGGCGTTACCCCTGACGTGGATGTGCAGATGATTGCGAAACCATTGGAAGATGGAACTCTGCCATTATCTCAATCAGACCCGATTCTCTTTGCGGGCATTGAAATTGTAAAAGGCCGTCGTCAAATTGCTGCTCGTTAGAGTTGAGAACGCGCATGAACGCGCAGAAACGCGCATGAACGCGACGGGCCGTGGTTACGATATCCCGCCTGAACGCGAATGCACGCGAATGGCCGTGGCAGGTGAATGTGGCTGTTTTTTTGATTTCACTTTCTATCTATGGGTGACATTTGAAAAAAAATGGGTTATAAAAAGTCCTTAGTCTTTTTCCAGAAGTAGATCTGGAATTACAGTAACATTGCCATTCAGGGGCAAAAAAGGCGAGGTACCTGAATCGCGGGAAATATTTTTTGGGAGCATGAAACGCAATTATGTCAAAACTTGAATACATTTGGCTCGATGGTTATGAACCGACTCAGAGTCTTCGATCAAAAACACAAATTAAGAGTAACTTCGGTGGTACACTCGAAGATTGCCCAATATGGTCATTCGACGGTAGTTCTACAGAGCAAGCTGATGGCGCTGATTCTGATTGTTTATTGAAACCAGTCGCTATCTACCCTGACCCAGGTCGTCATGACGCATACTTGGTCATGACAGAAGTCCTCAATGCAGACGGGTCTGCGCATGTATCTAATGGTCGTGCGACGATTGAAGAAGACGATGACGATTACTGGTTCGGCTTTGAACAGGAATATTTCTTGTGGGACGTCATGACAGACCTGCCACCAGGCTTTCCAACAGGCGGTTTCCCTCGAGCTCAGGGTCCATTCTATTGTAGTGTTGGTGCCAACAATACGTTTGGCCGCGATTGTGTCGAAGAGCACTTAGATACGTGTCTTGAAGCAGGTATAAACCTTGAAGGTATCAATGCTGAAGTTGCTGCCGGGCAGTGGGAATACCAAATTTTTGCGAAGGGAGCGAAGCGGTCTGGAGATGAAGTCTGGGTTGCTCGTTACTTGTTAGAACGAATTGGTGAAAAATACGGTTACGCCATTAACTTGCATCCTAAGCCACTTGGCGATACGGACTGGAATGGTTCGGGTATGCACGCTAACTTCTCGAACTCCGTAATGCGTGATTCGGGTGACGAAGCAGTTTTTACTAAGATCTGTGAAGCATTTAGTGGTGAGATTGACCGTCATATTAGTGTCTACGGCGCTGATAATGATCAACGTCTTACCGGAGCGCACGAAACACAAGCAATCGATCAATTTAGTTATGGTATTTCTGATCGTGGCGCTTCCATTCGTATTCCTGTGGGAACGATTGATGATGGTTGGAAAGGTCGACTTGAAGATCGCCGTCCAGCATCGAACGCGGATCCCTATAAGGTTGCCGCAGCGATTATCAAAACCTGTAAAGAAGCCTAAGCATTGGTTTTGCAGTGTAGCCAGTAGTGCACTGCAACCGATAACCAACGATATACATGTAGGGTGTGACCGTCATGGTGATGGTCACACCCTTTTTTATTGCGACCCTTTTATTGCTGTCTGAACGATTAGGACATAGCCAGTAAGACAAACAGTGTTCACAATGCAGGACACCCACCCACGACTTCTATTTTAGTACTGAAACGTGTGCGGATTCTCAACAACAAACAACCTAACCCTACTTAATCAAAACTTCAAACGGAGAATGGCAAAGAGAACGTGAACGAACCACAGTCAGAATCAAAAACCGAGGTCGCTGCGGCGGCTAACTTAGAGCAAGGTGCCCAGACCCCCGCAGAACCAGTCTCTGCGACATTAGAGGAAGCGCTTGATAAATACAGTATTGAGTTAGAGCCATATCAGATCGAAATGCTCAAGGACTATTGCCAGTTGTTGTGGGATTGGAATGAAAAGCTTAACTTGACTCGCCACACCGATTTTGACCGCTTTGTGTCTCGTGATATTCTAGATACGATGCAACTGGCTGACTTAATCGAAACTGGCATCGAAGTTTTGGACTTTGGCAGCGGTGGTGGTGTTCCGGGGATTCCGCTTTCCATTATCCGACCAGATTTGCAAGTTACCTTATGTGAATCGGTTGCCAAAAAAGCAGTCGCTTTAGATGACATGATCACTAAATTGAGTTTGCCTGTGCCAGTCATCAACGCGCGCGTCGAAGACCTACTGAACGATCTCAACTACGATGTCATAGTGTGCCGTGCAGTGGGACCACTTTGGAAGATGGGGTTGTGGCTCGCTCCACATTGGCACTTAT
>DTSG01000326.1 GCA_012965455.1 Planctomycetaceae bacterium
GAATCGCTGGAGAAACACGTCATCAACCTTGCGGCCGACATTGCCATGAAAATCGTGGCCGATTTGCCGATAGACAAGACAATGGTGGAGCGTGTCGTGAAGGACGCCCTGGCCAAGGCCGAAAAAGATGCAGAGATCGTTGTGCTTCTGCACGCGGAGGATTTGGAGTTGCTGACAAAGGGGGATTCAGAGTTGCTGGACGAATCTTATGGTGCTGAGAAAGTATTATTCAAGGCATCCTCCGAGGTCACGCGCGGCGGATGCTTGCTGGAGACCCATTACGGAATAGTGGATGCGCGGAGGGAAACAAAGGCCAACCTGCTCAAGCAGGCGGTAACAGCATGACCCACCCGGCCAATGATGAACTGATTGGCTCCAAACTGATCGCACGCGTTCAGTCGGGGTTGGCAGATCTTAAACTGGTTCAACATAGAGGGAAGGTTGTTCAAATCATCGGCCTGGTCATCGAGTCAAAAGGGCCAAGGGCTGCGATTGGTGAAATCTGCAAACTGGAGTCGGCGAACAATCCAGACGGAATCTTGGCCGAGGTGGTCGGCTTTAGAAATCAAAACCTGCTCCTGATGCCGCTTGGCCAAATGGAGGGAATCTATCCGGGGTGCGAGGTGCTCGCCACCGGGTCTTCACTGAGGACACCGGTCGGAGAGGAACTGCTCGGAAGGGTTTTGGATGGATTGGGAAAACCACTGGACGGATTGCCGGCACCTACCCGGTTTGAATCCAGCGATGTAAAACAATCCGCACCGCACCCGCTCACCCGAGCCCGAATCGATCAAACCTTTCAGACCGGCATTCGCGTAGTCGACACGTTCACGCCGATTGGCATCGGCCAGCGAATGGGCATCTTTTCGGGCAGCGGGGTGGGCAAGTCCACGATGCTTGCCATGATGGCCAGTCGCGGGGATGCGGATGTCAACGTCATTGCCTTGATAGGAGAACGTGGACGCGAGGTTCGCGAATTTATCGAACGTGATCTTGGCGAGGAAGGCAGAAAAAAATCCATCGTTGTGGTGGCTACTTCAGATGAACCGGCGCTGGCCAGAGTCAAGGGCGCCTTCCTTGCGATGGCCATTGGGGAATATTTCCGAAGACAGGGTAAAAAGGTACTCATGATGATGGACTCGATCACCCGGTTCGCGATGGCCCAGCGTGAGATTGGACTGGCGATTGGTGAACCTCCCTCCTCACGCGGCTATACACCATCTGTTTTTGCGCTGTTACCCCGTCTCCTTGAAAGAGCCGGTACGGATGAAACAGGGAGCATTACGGGGCTTTTTACGGTTTTGGTCGAAGGGGACGACATGAACGATCCCATAGCAGATTCAGTGCGTTCAATCTTGGACGGCCACTTGGTTCTGACCCGTGAGTTGGCAATGCAAAACCACTATCCAGCTGTCGATATACTCCAAAGCAACAGTCGCTTGGCCCGGGAGTTGCTATCGACTGAACAACTGGAGAGATCCGGGAAAGCACGTGATTTGCTGGCAGTTTACCAAAAAAATCAGGATTTAATTAACATAGGTGCGTATCAGGCGGGCTCCAACCCAAGGGTGGATGCGTCCATTCGTGCCAACGATCCGCTGATGAGTTTTTTGAGACAAAATGTGGATGACACCCCCCCAGCCGAGTCCAACTGGGAACAGCTAGGTCATGTCCTGACACAGGCGTATCCCCCTCAAAAAGAAGGGGTCAGTGAATCCCGTTCAGTGAGTCCAGCAACAGCACAGACATGAAGCCATTCCGGTTCACATTGGAAAGCGTTCACCGCCTGCGGCAGGAGGCGGTTGATCGGGCAAACGACATTTTGGCTCGTGAGATGTTGCAGTTGAAGCGGGAACAACAGAATGTTGACCAGGTTGAGGAGAGAATAGAGCAGGCTCGGGAAGGCTTTCGGGAAGCCATGTCGAGTGGTGCCCAATCAGGGTTGATCGTTCAGTTGCGACAATTCATGGTTTCCCTTGAGCAGGAAAGAACAAGTCGACAATCAACCCTTGAAGCCTATCAGGCGAGGGTGGACTCATGTCAAAAGGCCTTGATTGTTGCCAGGCGGAAACTGGAAACCATGGAAAAAATTAAAACCAAGCGCCTAAGGGAGCATGAGGCAAAATGCTCCAGTGAGGAACAAAAGGAATTGGACGAGTTGATGGTTCGGAGGAGTGCCAGTGATTTGCGGGTAAATTATGCATAGCCGATGAAGAAACTGATTGTCCCAATTATCATCGCTCTCCTGATAATCGCAGGCATTGCTGCTGCGACCGAGTTCTGGGTTATGCCCGTCCTGGAAAAATATGCTAAGGACAAAGCCGATGCCATGGTTCAATCACAGGCGGCACTCCACGAGGTGACGCAGAAACACAGCGAAACCCCGACCACAAGATTCGATGATCCCGAATCGACCCCGGAAGAAAACCGCTTAAGCGCCGATCAAATCCAAAGCATGGTTGCGTCAGGTGCGATGACCTTTGATAACCCCGATGTGCACACCCTTATGCTTGAGTTGCAGAGACGCCTTGGGGATGTGCAGAGGCGCGAGGATCGAATCTCCAAAATTGAGACCGAGTTAAGTCTGAACTGGAACAACTTATCCAACCTCACAAACGAGATAGCCAAGGCACGCAAGGATCTGAGTGACAAGCTGTTGGATGCAGTCAATTTGATCAAGCAAACGGAGGAGAACGGTTATCGTGTGCGTGCCCAAGTTCTCACGAATATGACTCCGGCCAATGCTGTAATATCTTTGCGTCAGGAGGCAGACGCCAAGCAGTGCGCGAAGCTGCTTTTTTTGATGCAAGTGACGGAGCAGGCCGCGTTGATCAGCGAGTTGAACAGCGGGCCTGAAGAAGACCAGAAACTGGCTTCGGACATACTCAAGGAGTTTAACAGACTAG
>DTSG01000327.1 GCA_012965455.1 Planctomycetaceae bacterium
GTAATAACCGAGTGAGTTTGATTTGCCTCACTGAATGTAATCATTCATTTGCACGACAAGGCGTCTTTGATCGTCTACAGCCGCCATTTAATTCCACGCCGAGGGTGGTTATTTCCAGGGTTAACTGACGCTAATCGTATATCAGAACACAGAATCAAATCCATGGGGTCTGGCGTGAGTAGACTTGGGCAACCTCGACCATTAAACGGGCCGTTCGCCTGGCGTGGCTCCAGCATAAACCAGCGGTCTGGATGGAATTTTACACTCGATGAAATAGACTTGGCATGCCTCGACACGGCATTGGATAACGCGGTGTCCGCACAGATGGAGTGTTCATCGCTCAGCAAGGCGCGTTTTCCATTGCCCGGCCTGTCGGGAAAACTAGATGCCATCCGTACAGAACTCGAAGAGGGCAGTGGTATAGCTTGGATACGAGGAATTTCCCTCAGTCGCTACACTAATCAGGAGCTGCGTTTATTGTGGTACGGCCTCTGCCAGTATCTAGGCGTTCCCGTATGCCAGGATTCTGAAGGACAATTACTGCGTGAAATCCGTAACGAGGATCAAGATGTCCGTGTACGCTACGACCAACTCACTACGGGTGACGGCGTGTTTCTTTCTTCCAGAGCGCGGACTGCATCAACCGATGAACTGAGATTTCACTCCGATCGTACTGACGTTGTCGGGTTGTTCTGTCTGAGTAAGGCGAAGAGCGGCGGCGAAACGCGTATCGTGAGCTCCGTCACCGTACACAACGAGATGATCAGGCAACGTCCGGACCTAGCCGAGGCGCTTTACCACCCCATCTACAGATCACGTCTCGGAGAAGAAAAGGGAGGAGATAAGAAATGTTACCCGTTGCCGGTGTTCGGCTGTCGAAATGGCAAATTCACGAGCCACTACTCACGAACCTTCATCGAAGGAGCCCAGCTTCTACCTGATGTCTCCCCGATGACAAATGAACAGTGGGAGGCCTTGGACCTGCTCGTCGAACTCGCTGACCAGAACTGTTTTGAGACTACCTTCGAGCCTGGGGATATGCAGTTTCTGAACAATCATGTGATCTACCATGCCCGTCGCTCTTTCATTGATGACGAAGTAAAGGGGGTTCACCGAAATCTTCTTCGTATCTGGCTGTGTCCTCCCGGCAATCGAGCTTTACCTCGGGATCACGCTGTACTCTGGGGTTCGGTGGCAGCCGGGTCACTGCGAGGCGGAATTGCGCAGACTTATTGATTCATCCTGTGCTTTTGGCAGCTTAGCAGGCGAAGGCCTGTCAGAAGTTCGTTCGGCTGCACTATCTCACGAAAGCTTAAAGAAAGAATCCGTATCACAACTCAATATTGAGAATCATCAATGCTACATACACTCCCGGTGGAGGCGATATCGATGACTTTAAATGATAGTTTTAAAATTTTGGGGTTTGTGGCAGTTACCATGGGACTCAGCGGTTGCGGAAAGCCAGGATATTGCACAGACGTAGACGAATACGCAAAAAAAATGAAAATAGAAAGGAGCGAAGCTGCAAATAGGTTAAAGGGGGCTGGAGGGTTCGTGTGTAAAGGTGGGGGCAACGTAGGGAGGTGATTGATGTAGATGCCAGACAATTATGAAGGGAAAAGAAGCTAACGAAACAAACACACGGGACAAGTCTAGCCAGAAAATTCAAACCCAGGCTGGGTAGCGGGTATCAGGACTATAGATGACAACGAAAAATATGCCGAAAGATTCGATTAAAAAAACGTAACCATAACGGGGACAAAAAGAACATGAAAAAACTTATTTTTATCGGTGTACTCATCACACTTATGGTCTATATGTATACAGTAGACGGTACTTCATGTACCGCAAAAACGATACATGAATGTTGTGAATCACGGGGGTTGCTGTGTTTTAATGATGACGACTCATTGACTGACAATTTCTACCGTCAAAAGCGGCAGCGGATCGAGCGTGAAATCCAAAACCATCCCCGAAACCGAAGCAACGCAAAGAATTAGTTGATAAAGCCTGCAAACAGTTAAGGAAGATTGTAGAAATTCTTGCCAGCAAACTATCCGAAAAACGCATCAAGTTAGGTAATCGATTTAGTACTAACGATATGATGGCCAGGCCTGTATTGGCTGAAACTCCTTTGTTCAGCCGGACATTAGCGCCGAGGTCAACCCCAGATGGCACTTTAATTCGGTGGCACAGAATCGCTACGAGCGATTGCCAAAGATATATTGCCAGCCTTGGGGCAAATGGCTCTGATCGATATCCGGCGGTCCATGCTGGTCGATGCCCTTGACCAGATTGTCGCACGAGGATCGCGGGTAATGGCTAACCACTTGTTTGGTGACCTCAAACAGTTTTTCAATTTCGCCATTGCCCGGGAATGGGTTGATATCCACCCTCTCGCTGGGCTTACCAAAGAACGCATCGGTGGCCGTCAGAAGGAACGCGAACGGATTCGAACCGATGACCTGCTGATTACAAATTAGGCACAGACTCCCATTATTTCAACTACTTAACCCCCAGTCTTTTCTGTATTCCCGTCGTATTTGAAACCAACTAACAAATACTTACGGATGTTTTTTCTGTAGACCTAAATCCGTCTTTGGTATGGCTAAGCAGCGAACCCTAGACAAACATACAAACACTGAATTGTATCGGTGCCACTGTTTCCTATAGGGCATTCTAGAGAATGCTCACAATAATCATAACCACCTAGAAATCATGGGTTAACAATTACGAACGGGGTTGTTTCACTTTTCGCAAATAAGGTTTGATCGTTTGCCAGCCGTTAGGGAACATTTCCTTGGCAGCGTCATCAGATACCGCGGGAACGATAATTACATCTTCCCCATTTTTCCAATTACCCGGAGTCGCCACCTTGTCTTTTGCCGTCAATTGCATGG
>DTSG01000328.1 GCA_012965455.1 Planctomycetaceae bacterium
ACATTCTAGCAATGTATCCGAGATGACGGCGTCGAAGGCGTTGGAAACTGCGGTGGATGTGATAGCCGTCATTTCGGATACATTGCCGTTGAACGAAGCCGCCTTCGTGGCCCCGGAACTCCAGTTGATTCAATGGTGTAAAGTATCAACCACCTGACTCCAAATAGCAACTCGCAAGAGCCGATGTGGAACGGATTGGAGGCTCGGCACGGGTCTTTGATGATCGATCCTCTCGTGAAGTTCTGGCCATGAAGATCTTCGTGCGCTTGAAACTGATTTCGCAAGGATTTGGTCGGCTCGCAGGCGCAAACGGGATCCTCTCCGCTTGAGGGCGGATTTGCAGCATTGAACAATTCCGTGTAGTGAGATCATTGAGTGCAAGTCTCTGGATTGGGTGGAGCACGTGCGGCTCCATACACTGTCTCCACCCATACGAGTCCAAGCTTCCCGCAATACGGGCAGAGCAGGCGCGGCGACTCACCAGCCTCTGAGTTGGCTGTTGCGTTGTTCGGCAATTGACTCTCGGGGTCCTCCTCTGTTCTCCGGGCTTCGCCCGTGAGAATCACTCTGGCTTGGGCCACCCGCTCCTGACGCCCTCGGTTGGCGAGCAATCCATAATGGCGAATCTTAACGAATCGTTCGGGCAGGATGTGCAGGCAGAAGCGGCGCAGAAACTTCGGCAATTCCAGTTCCATGGTCTTGTGGATTGGCGGTGCTTTGTCCCGTCTCGTCTTGTAGCTGAATTCAATCGTTCCCTCTGCCGGATCCAGATGGTTCAATCGCCGGTTCGTGATCGCGACGCGATGGGTGTATCGCGAGAGATACTGGAGAACCTGCTTGGGACCAGCGAATGGCGGTTTGGCATAAACATTCCAGCTCTTGGATGTCGCTTTGCGAATCTCCGCTTGGAATGCCCTCGTCTCGGAGAGTTTGCTCAGATCGTTGTGAAATTGAAGCTTTCCCGAAGTGAAGAGCCGTTGGAGCCCAGCGCAGAATTTTCCCTGGAACACTGTCGCCAAGGGGATGACCGGAAACAAGAATCTTTCACCGGTTGTTTTCCAATCCAATCCGTCCAAAGCCATACCCCCGCCGGTGACAATGCAATGGACATGATAATGATCGATCAAGGTTTGACTCCAGGTATGCAGCACCAGCGTCAATCCCAGTTGAACACCAAGATTGTTTCGACCGAATTCCAGCAACGTTTGCGAGGCAGCCCCGAGGAGCAGGTTGTACATCACAGCCCGGTTCTGCCGGATGATTGGATTGAGCCCGTGTGGCAGGGTGAAGACAACGTGAAAATAGGGAATGGGCAAGAGCAGTTGCTCCTGTCTTTGCAGCCATTCCATCGCTTGGTGCCACTGGCAATTGGGACAATGCCGGTTGCCGCAGGATCTGGGCACGAAGTGCTCCCGTCCGCAATGTTTGCAGCGGTAACGGTGGCCGCCCAGTTGAGGCGTTTGGCAGGCCAGCAACGTGTTGAGTATTTTCCGGTGATGCGGGGCAAGAGCAGGCGGTTGTCCCGCCAGTGCGGCACGCAGCACCTCTGCCAAGCTCAACCTATCCCGTTGCGGACCTGCGCGAGCGCAGGCCATAACGCAAGGGGTGAGTGCTTACAGCGATGGCTTGGTCCAGATCATCGAATCCAGCGGATTGCCCACCGTTTCCAAGGTTTTTCTGCTGATGTGCAGATAACCCAGAGTCGTGGTCAGACTCACGTGTCCGAGCAACCGTTTGATGATGTGTATCGGAGTTCCCGCATCAACTAAGTGGGTCGCCCAACTGTGTCGAAGACTGTGTGGCCCACCTTTGCGAGGTAAACCCGCTCGCTTGAGTCCTTGCTGAAAAGCGCTTTGGACGACGCGATCCTGTATGGGTTCTTGAAGGTTTTTGACGCCTTCAAAAAGCCAGTGCTTGGGCTGATAGGTTCGGTAATAGGAACGGAGTTCTTCAAGCAAGTGGGCTGGTAAAATCGTATAACGATCCTTCTTTCCTTTTCCCTGTTCGATCCGGACGAGCTTGCGAGCCCTTTCGATGTCCTTCACCTTTAAATGACATGCTTCATTAATACGGAGTCCGCAGCCATAGACTGTCATGAAAAAGGTCCGATACTTCGGAACTGTAAATCCGTGTTCAAGCAGCTGATGAACTTCCTCCAGACTGTAAGCCTGAGGACGGCGCACAGGCTGCTTGAATCGTGGAAGAGAATACTCAATCCGCTTCAGAGGCCGGTCGAGCACTTCCCCGTAGAAGAACCGCAACCCGTTAATCGCGACGTTGATGGTACTGGCCGAGTAATTAGTCTTGGTGTGCAGATGATACAGATACTCCCGGACCTCCTCATCACTGATCAAATCCGGGGACCGGTTATAATGCCGCGCCAATTTCGCGACGACACCGACGTAGCTCTCGATCGTGCGAGGCGAACGTCCTTTGAGGGTGAGAACTTTAATGAATTGCTGACGTAATGGAGTTGTTTTCATAACAACTCCAAGTTAACAACAATCTCTTCAGACCTTCCTTGACGTGAGATACTCCTGCCGCGAAGCGGCTTAGTTCAACTGCTTGTAATGCGAATTTATTCACTTATTTAGTCATCATGAAAACGATCTTCGTGGCAATATTTTCCATGGGCCTGGCCGTATCAGATTGCGGAGCGAATGGACCTCAATCCACGGCACATCCGGACTCTCGACATTGGGAGACTCTGTTTGCGCCGGACTTGTCTGACGCGGTTTTTCCGAGCGGAGTCTGGTCATTCACGGACGGCGTCTTGACGGTTACCCAAGACGAGTGCATCTGGACGGAAAAAGAATACGACAATTTTGTTCTGGATCTCGAATTCAAGACGGCGAAAGGAACGAACAGTGGTGTAATCGTCTATGGCACCG
>DTSG01000329.1 GCA_012965455.1 Planctomycetaceae bacterium
GGGTTCAGTGATTGCGCCGTAGATAATTTTCCCCTTGTCATCCCGGTAGGCAAACCCAGCCATCCGAATATCGCGCTCGATCATCCGCATGATGCCGCGCCCCGATTGATGAAGCTCAGCCACATCACGGATTTTGGTGTATTGCTTGTTGACCATGTCATAGGACGCATAGAGGGCAGCCACAACAATGGAACTGACTGCCATGGCGACCAGCATCTCCACCAGCGTGAAACCGCGTTCACGGCGCATAGAAAACCCTCTTTGTAAAGACCGTGTTCTTCCCATCTTTGCTGGTCAACTCCACCGTTACGATGTTGACCTCTCGCTTACCGATTTTCTTTTTTGTGACCCGAACCACGCGTTTATCTCGACTCGCTGTCTCCCCGGATTCTCCTTTCATCCGTTCGCACCATCGTTTCAGCCGGGCGAGCTGTTCGGTTTTTCCTTTAGACGTGGATAGAGAGCCGCATTTACCGATGTTCTTGTTGTCGTATTCAGCAATGTTCGATTGATCTGAGTGGAGCGTTTCGATGATTTCGTTGGCCTGCGCATTAAGTTGTGCGCGGTCAACGCTGTTTTGAAGAGTTCGATCGGAGACGGAGACCAGTGCGATAACTGCCATAAAACCAATGACCAGGATGACGACCGAAACCAATACCTCGATCAGCGTGAAGCCTTGCTCGTTTTTGTCGACTATTAAATTTTGACTGGGCACTTACAATTCATCCCATCGTCTTGTCTTCGTGTTGTATTTGGTACGCTCTAAAAAACCAGTGATGCCAAAGATCTGCGTTTTGTAACTCGTATTTTCCCCAGCACATTGAGCGGTGACGGTGTAGCGGGCTGAGGATGCGGTGCCGTCGGGATGGAAGCAATGATCTCGGCCGTGGTTTGTCAGTGAAGCACGTTTAAACTGCACATCTTTGATCTGAATCACCTGGCCTGCGCCCAGGTAATCCCAATTGGAGCCGCCACAATTGGGACTGCCGGGACTCGATTTTCGACTCATCCAAGCGCGAATTAATGCCTTGTTGCCGCCACGCTCAACCCGCGCCATCATGGACCGATTACGGGCCATGGCTTCAACCCGCAAGGTCTGCATCAGCCCGTTAAGGTTGTCAAAGTCGTTACGCACTTCTCGGGCACAGTTCCAGCCGCCTACATTGGGTATAGCAAATCCTGCGGCAATCGCCAGTATGGCAATCACGACTAAAATCTCAACCAGGCTGATCCCCAGCTGACGGCTCACTTGTCTATCCCCGCGCACATCTGTTTACCCCAGATCTTCCAACCTCACTTGGCCTGAACTTTTTATTTGATCCACGGCGGCGTCCATCGTGACCATGCCCTCCGCGCGGGCGGTTTGCATCACACTTTCGATCTGAAAAATTTTGTTCTCACGAATCAAGTTGCGCACGGCACTGTTGCAAATCATGATTTCAAATGCTGCTATTCGACCCGATCCGTCCATTTTCGGAAATAGTGTTTGGGTCAAGACCATGCGCAATGATTGGGAAAGCTGAGAGCGGACTTGATCTTGTTGCTGTGGGGGGAACACGTCGATAATACGGTTGATGGTGTTGGGTGCCCCCGAGGTATGCAGTGTTCCAAAAACAAGGTGTCCGGTTTCGGCGGCAGTTATGGCCAGTTGTATCGTTTCAAGATCTCGTAACTCGCCAACCAGAATAACGTCTGGATCTTCCCGTAAAGATGCACGCAACGCATGTGCAAAAGAGGGTGTATCCCGTCCTACTTCCCGCTGGGTAACGATACACTCTTTGTCATGATGGATATATTCAATGGGATCTTCAACAGTCAGTATGTGCTCTTTTCGACTGCTGTTTATGTGACCGACCATTGCTGCTAGGGAAGTTGATTTGCCCGAGCCTGTGGGGCCGGTTACTAGAACCAGTCCATTAGCTTGGTTAGTCATCTCCTGTACCACATAGGGCAAACCCAGCTCTTCCATGCTGGGAATTTCGTTTTCAATTTTTCGCATTACCAGCGCTTGACCGGTAGAAGTGTGAAAAAAGTTAGCGCGGTAGCGGTTACCCTTGATTTGAATCGCTAAATCTGCGTCACGCTGCCTCAAAAAAGATTCTTTTAGTTGATCGGTATTCAGATAGCTATCAATGAAGGTGCTGAGTTCATCCGCACTCACAATATCGTCCGGGAAGGAGAGAATCTCCCCATTGACTCTGATAGACATTGGCCTATCGGCGTGAACATGAAGATCGGACAACGAGTACTGCTCGCTATAGGAGGAAATCCGGTCTATTAATGCCATGCAGTCCCCTACAATGTTAAAGATCAGTTTAATCCCTCGTCCCACTTTACTCCGATCAGGATTCAACAATACACCGAAAATCAAAATAAAGGGCCAGAAGTGTTCTAAAAAGACTGAAAACACTTGAATTGACAACATATATAGTATTGACTGTGCACATAACAATGAGGATGGAAGATGATGGGATCAGTTTGCCTGTGCGGTTGTTGCCGAACGACTACATATTTCCTGTTATCGAGATGGCGGCAGAGCACGCGTCACCTGCCGCCAGACTGATTATGCCTTTGCCCCTGAAGAATTCGTTGGGTGTAGGGTTTTCATAGAGTTTTTCCATGTCCATCTCAACTACGTTTTTCTTGAGGTTTTTGATGTTTGGGTTGAAGAAGCCCAGCTGACCGTTGTCGTTGGACCCCATCGCTTAGACCATCATGTCTACGCCTAGGAAAAGCGTGTGGTTCCTGCCCAAAGATATCGCCTTGACACGCATCTTCTCCCAAGCTCCGCGCAGTTACTGGGGCGACAGAATTATCTTCTTTTCAGGGGGCTATCCCAACTGGGAGAATTCGTTCTGCCCCCAGACCAGCAATTTGCCGAACTC
>DTSG01000330.1 GCA_012965455.1 Planctomycetaceae bacterium
ACACCAATGGGACCACGAATTTAGACTTGCCTCAGCAAATGAAAATTGAATTGCTGTTCAAGAAAACTACATGTAAATGTTATATAATAAAAGCAACAGTAAATTTAGAAGAATAAAAGAGGATTGGATAATGCAGATGTCACTGATGGGTCGTTTGCCGCATATTGTTTTGGCGACATGTTTGTTCATCGTCTTGCTGAGTGGTTGCGAGGAATCGAAACCAACGGAATCGGCGGAGGAACTAGGATTCACCGTACCGCTTCAAACAGTCGTTTATCAAGCACGGAATCCATTTGCTCAGCGGATACCAATTCCGGATGCGATGATGTTTCCGAAGGATATGCCGTGGCTCAATACAGGGCCATTGAATAAACGCGACTTGCGGGGCAAATTCGTCATCTTGGATTTCTGGACGTATTGTTGCATCAATTGCCACCACATTCTTCCTAATTTGCGAAAGCTGGAAGAAGCCTATCCTGATGAAATTGTCGTGATCGGTGTTCATTCGGCGAAGTTTGATGAAGAGAAGGATACGGAAAATATTCGCGATGCGATTATTCGTCATGACATTCGGCACCCAGTTGTCAATGATGCTGATCACAAGTTGTGGAATCTGTTTGGTGTGCAAAGCTGGCCGACGTTGATTGTGATTGATCCGGAAGGATATTTTGTCGCAAAAAATGGCGGTGAAATTACTTTTGAGGCGCTCGATGCGTTCTTCAAAAAGAACATGCCCTATTACGTCAACAATAAGTTGATTGACAAAACACCCCTGCGTTTTGAATTGGAAGAATTTAAGGTTGAGCCGACGCCGTTGAAGTACCCGGGGAAAGTGCTAGCGGATGAAGCCTCTCAGCGATTATTTGTTACTGATAGTAGCCACAACCGGATTGTCATTTCTGATCTTGAGGGTAACGTTCAAGATATCATTGGTACTGGTTCCGTCGGGCGTCAGAATGGTGGTTACGATATAGCGACGTTTGATCATCCACAGGGTCTTGCGTTGCATGAAAATACGTTGTACGTGGCCGATGTTGAGAATCATATGATTCGTAAAATTGACCTCGAAGCAAAACAAGTGACGACTATCGCGGGGATTGGAAAACAAGGTCAGAATGCGTTCCCTGGATCGACTCCGTCAAAACAATCTCGCCCCTGGTTTGGTAAGCCTAAGTTTACTGGGCTCAATAGTCCGTGGGCATTGTGGGTACACAACACGGATTTGTTTATTGCGATGGCAGGGCCTCATCAAATTTGGCGGATGCCCCTCGATGAATCGATCATTGGACCCTACGCGGGTAATGGCCGAGAGGATATTGTCGATGGGCCGCTGTTGCCTAATATTCCCTACGGTTTGGGATCTAGCTCTTTTGCGCAACCTTCCGGTCTGACGTCTGATGGCGAGTATCTATATATCGCCGACAGCGAAGGTAGTTCGATTCGAGGCGTTCCTTTTGATCGCAGAAAGTCGGTGATGACGGTGGTGGGAACCAGTGGATTACCGCAGGGACGACTGTTTTATTTTGGCGATCAAGATGGACCCAAGGAAAAAGTGAAGCTGCAACATGTGCTTGGCGTGCAATATCACAAAGGGAATATTTATATTACGGATACCTACAACGATAAGGTCAAAGTCGTCGACGCAGCGACAGGGACTACTAAAACGATTGCCGGAAATGTTAAAGGTGAGTTTGACGAACCTTCAGGTATTACGATCGCTGGCAATACATTATTTATCGCCGATACCAACAATCATAAGATCCGGACGATTGAATTAGGGACGTTCAAAGTTGCTACGCTAGATTTCCCTGGATTAGAGCCACCAGAGAAAGTGGAAGTAGTGCCAGAGTTTACTGACGCAGTTCGAGTTGCCGTGCGTAGTGCCAATGTGCAAGCTGTTGCAGGCAAGGTTAAATTGGCCGTATCGCTCAAATTACCTATTGGCTGGAAGATGAACCCGCAAGCCCCGCAGGTTTACTATGTGCAGGACACGACTGACGGCGGACCGCTGAAGATTGTAGCTAACGGTAAAGTGCACCTTGAGCAGCCAACCAAGGAGTTTATTGTCGAAGTCCCAGTCAGTGGTGTTGGTGAAGATGTGCTGACTGTCTCGATGGATTATTATTATTGCCAAGATAATGAAAATGGATTGTGTAAAGTTGCATCAGTGGTATTTGAAATTCCACTGGTTGTATCCGCATCCGGTACTGCTAAGCCGGTGTCGCTGACACACGCGCCGGCAGCCTTTTAAATCGCTCACCTCGTTTGCAAGGTTTTAAAGTCGATTGTAGAATACGGGATTCATTCGAATCTCAAAATCAGCCCATGTTGGGGTTTGATTTGCAAACTTATCTTTAGGTGAATACTGCATGTTTGATAGTCTAAGTGAAGGCCTGCAAGGCGCTATTAAGTCACTCAGTGGCAAAGGCCGATTGACAGAAGCGAACATGCGCGAAGGATTGCAGTCCGTAGAGCAGTCGTTGATCGAAGCGGACGTTAGCTATGATGTCGTGCAGCGATTTATGGGCAATGTGACTGAGCAAGCGCTCGGTGAAAAAGTGTTGTTATCGCTTGATCCGAGTCAGCAAGTGATTGGTATTGTTCGCGATGAGTTGATTCAGATTCTTGGTGGTGAAGAGTCCGAACCTGTTCTGGATCAACCGGTCAACATTGTGATGCTCTGTGGTTTACAGGGTTCAGGGAAAACGACGACGGCGGGGAAATTGGCTCGATTGTTGCGTGAGGAGGGGCATAAACCAATGCTCGTGGCTGCCGACTTGCAACGTGCAGCAGCGATCGAGCAACTGCAAACGCTTGGAAAACAGCTAGATATTCCCGTCTATAGCGAAGCAGGCTCTACTGACCCTGTTAAGGTATGCCCT
>DTSG01000331.1 GCA_012965455.1 Planctomycetaceae bacterium
AGGCGAAACCAACGACTGTTTCAGCCATCAATGAGTGTACTTCAGTTAAACCCCATAAACGCCGACAAGTAGTGTAGGTTCTAAGCAAATAATCGCAGTCGTTAAATCGACTGTCATCCACAATTAACACCACATAGGTACAAGCTTGTTCGGTCCAGTTTTCACTCGAGAAGCTATGACGTTACCACGACGGTCGCGTCATTACGCGTTGCGGGCAATTTATGTCACCGCGCTGCTAATTCTGATGAGTACGTCATGGATGATTTTAGCGGGCACACAAGTTATTCAGAGCCCCGGAGACCTCGCTCGATTCGGCGCAACGTTTTTCCAAATTCTCGCACCCCTGCAATTAGCACTACTCGTTTTCCTGTCAGCCTTTGGAGCTGCCAGTGCCGTCGCCCAAGAAAAAGATAAACGTACTTTCATCCTATTGCTACTCACTCAACTCACCAACCAACAACTCGTACTCGGTAAACTATTCGCTTCTCTGCTGACGCCACTGATCATGGTCCTAGCATCCATTCCCGTGCTGCTAGCGGTCCAATTATTTGGTGGTGTTTCGAACGACCAAGTTGCGCGAATCCTCCTCATCACGTTCACAGCCACTCTTGTCGCCGGCACACTCGGAAGCACATTCGCGCTGTGGCGTGAAAAAACTTTTCAAACTCTATCGCTAACCACCTTAACAATCGTCCTGTGGATTGGTCTGTGGGAAGGGATCGTTGTAGTCGGAGCATCAAGTCCACTGCTGGCAGCCGTCGCTGACTGGGCGAATCCTATTCGAGGAATCGCGGCGGTCACCGTTCCTCGCATTGGCGACCAATCCTCTTGGTCACTTTCCGACCCAGCTATTTGTTTTTCCCTCTTTGCCGGCATGGCCGCATTGCTCCTTAATCTACTAGCGATCATAAAAGTCCGCATTTGGAATCCCACGCGCGAAGTCCGTAGCGTTGTTCAGGATCAAGATGATGTGTCGGTAATTTTGGACAAAAAATTATCCGCTGCTGAAATTGAAGAAATTGCGGAAGCGTCGCGCAGTGGCCATGTCGATTCGATTGGTCGAGCGGCCACGGAAACGACAGAGGTACAGGCAACACGGCGGGTGTGGGATAATCCGGTACTATGGCGAGAAATATGCACGTGGGCCTATGGACGCAAAATTCTGATCATTCGTATCGCCTATATCAGCATGTCGCTGTTAGCACTTTTCAGTTTAAACAAAAACCTTGCCGACATCGAAGCCGGGGCAACACTCGTCGGACTCGAAACTATTATTCCGCCAGTGGCGTCATCCATCGCGCCACTGTTTCTTGTCAGTTTGGTCATCATCAATGCCCTCGCTGTGAATTCCATAACCAATGAACGAGATGGGCAAGCACTTGATCTGCTGTTGGTCACGGATATCTCGCCACGTGAATTTATTTTTGGCAAACTCTGGGGCGTTTTGTATGTCACCAAAGAAATGGTCATCATACCCATTCTCATCGGATTGTATTTGACGGTCCGAGGTGGGATCGATTTTGAAGGATTTTCATTTCTTATTGTCGGATTCCTCGCCCTGCTCTTCTTTGTAACCACACTTGGAATCCACTGCGGGCTGAATTTTGCCAACAGTCGAGCGGCGATCAGCGTCAGTATGGGTAGTGTGTTTTTCTTATTCCTCGGTGTCGTAACTTGTATCATGATCATGATTTCGTTTAGCGGGTCATTCGAGCAGCAGTTGGCACCGTTTCTAGCGTTCATTCTTGGTGGCAGCATCGGGCTCTATGTGGCCCTGGGGTTTCGTAATCCCTCGCCTGCCATTTTTTGGTCGACATTGCTATTACCGTTTGCAACCTTCCACGCAATTACCAGCTTCTTTATCGAACACCATTTAACCAGTGTTGCCGTCATCACCCTCATCTACGGCTTTACCACATTGGCAATGCTCATGCCCGCCATCGGCGAATTTGACGTCGCTATGGGACGCACTAAAAACGATGATGAGTAAATTAATCATCGTTGTTAAT
Source organism: Planctomycetaceae bacterium (assembly GCA_012965455.1). Taxonomy (GTDB): domain Bacteria; phylum Planctomycetota; class Planctomycetia; order Pirellulales; family Pirellulaceae; genus UBA721. Next base: position 2,010 of record DTSG01000331.1, read on the forward strand.
TCGTGGTAATTTGTGGTTCTGTGATACACTGTAACTACTGTATTATTCCTTGTCGTGTCCGTTGCGTAGGTGACTAACAAACGTGTGGGTTGAGCTAACACCGTGGCTTTTTACCATGGTGATCCTGATAATTCTCTCTGGCTTGTTCTCAGCAAGCGAAGCGGCCTATTTTTATTTGCAACGCCATGACTTGAGAATTCTCGCTCATGGAAACGCCGCACAGCGAACTGCCGCTCGACTTATGGACCAGCCCGATTACCTGTTATCAGCGGTCCTTTTCTGGAACCTGCTCGTCAACATGATCTACTTTTCCATCTCTGCTCGAGTGGGATTACAACTACAACAAAACCCCGAAACTCAACACCTTGGCGTGTTGTTCGGAGTTGCCAGTGTACTCGTTATCATTTTGTTAAGTGAAATGCTCCCCAAGAGTTTCGCGGTATTGCGCAGTCGCCGGTTTGCCAGCTTGGTTTCGTTTCCGTTATTGCTAGCAACTAAGTTAATCCAACCACTAGTGCCCCTGCTGCGCTTCTTTCATCTTCTTACCATGCGACTTATCCTGCCAAGATTGACCCCTGAGTCTGATCTCAATATTTCGGACCTCTCACGATCCGTGGAGCTTTCCACACTTGACGCTAAACTCGACCCTCACGAATATCGAATGTTGCGGAATATCTTGGAGCTTTCGCAAGTCCGAGCGGACGAATGGATGCGACCTCGGCGACAATTCGTAACGTATCAAGCTCCGGTTACCACGAAGACCCTTAAAGAAGAATTTCCACCAAGTGGTTATGTCCTTGTTACAAAACATGATTCAACCGAGATTCTTTATTCGATCGATGCCCAAGATATTATTGCCATGGACG
>DTSG01000332.1 GCA_012965455.1 Planctomycetaceae bacterium
CCGGCATCAGTAAAAAAGAGTAATCACTGATAAGCATCATGGATCTGATTTGGGATGGCTCACCGCAGGCGAAGTGGACTTTGATCCTGGCGCACGGCGCTGGCGCCTCGATGCGTTCCGAATACATGCAGTACTTTGCCGAGCAGTTAGCACATCGGGGCATTCAAGTCGGACGATTTAATTTTCCATATATGGTGACGGCGATTGAGACAGAGCGGCGACGACCGCCCGATCGAGCACCTAAGCTATTGGATGCTTGGCAAGAAATAATCGAACGAGTTCGCGCGCGGCTGCCAGCGCAGGGCAGCGACCAACGCTTGGCAATCGGCGGCAAATCAATGGGCGGCCGAATTGCTTCGATGTCCACGCACCACGCTGGTGTTGACGCTTTGGTTTGTTTGGGCTATCCGTTTCATCCGCCGGCGAAGAAGGACAAGTTACGGATTGAGCACTTGCCGGATATCAAAGTGCCGACGATGATCTTGCAAGGCGAAAGGGATACCTTGGGAACCCGCGAAGAAGTCCGGGGATATCAGTTGCCGCAAAAAATTAAAATGTGTTGGCTAACAGATGGGGATCATAGCTTCAAACCACGCCAGCGATCTGGGGTTACGCAGACAGAGAATTGGGATACGGCTATCGAGTCGATTATTGGGTTTTTGAGTGGCTTGTGAGGTTTTGTGGTGAATTTATTTGGACAACATTTCATCCAAATACCCGTCCGCGGTCCAGCCTCGTTCTAAGTTGTAGGCGGTGATCATTGTTTGCAGTGTTTGCGTGTCGAGCCGCGCTTCAGGATCATCTTGTAACGCGGAATTGAGCATCCGTTGTGGTAATGTGTCTTCGACGGGTGTCCAGCCACAGCGGATGTTGAATTCCTTTTTGGCATCAATGATCCCTCGCGCCATGTTTTGCATTGCGGATTGGTCGAGGCCCCAGCCTGTAATCAGGTTCAGGAGTTCTGCTGTTTCGGCAAAGTAGTCAATAAATACTCCGCGGAGAAATTTACAGAGGATCAACGAATCCATGATGGCGGCTTTGTCTTCGGTGTCGACAGCAAGTCGGGCGGCGGAGGCCGTACCATTGCGGCGATCGGCGGTATCGGAAAAATCAATTTCATAGGCGCCGCTGCGATTGTGATCGGCGCCGCGGGTGCCCACGGCGAACCCCAATGCCATTGTTTGTAGCGCTCGAGGTTCATAGCCCGGTATCTCCAAGCCCTTCACCTGCGGTGCGAATGCGATACTGTTGTGACCAATGATATTCGCCATCGCGCGGCTGCCTAGGCGCAGTAGTTTGCCGAGTCCTGCGCCGGTACCGATCAGATGGATGGCCTTGAGTAGTGCTGCACCGTCGCCGAAGCGTAGCCATGGCTCATCGAGCAAGCCGCGTTCCACACATTCCATTGCAAAGGCAATGGTGCCGCCGGTACTGATCGTGTCGATTCCCAATTCGTCACAGAGCTGAGAAGCTTGTAGTACCGCCTCCGGATCTTGCACATCACATAACGGCCCCAGAGCGTAGATGTTCTCATATTCAATGCGTACGTTGCGATTTGATGTGCCGGAGTTGATGGAATAGAGGTGAGTACATCCGATCGTGCAGGCCGCACAACTGGAACGTGTTTTATCTCGAGCAGCCCCCAACGCTTCTGGTGAGAACTGGTCACTATTAGCGAAAGATCCTCGTTGAAAGTTTCGCGTGGGCAGGCAATGAAGGCGGTTAAAGACGAGTAGATTGGCGGCAGTACCGAGCTCGCGGTATTTTTCCGTCGCTGGACCAAATGACAGTTTGGATAGTTGCTTCGCCCGCTTTACTAACCCGTCTGTATCTGCCCATTGAGTACGCTGGTTGCCGGCGACGACGATCGCCTTCACGTTTTTAGCTCCCAGCACGGCGCCGCTACCGCCACGGCCGGCGTGTCGTCCACTGTGCGAAATCGTAGCGTAGGCTACTTGTTGTTCACCAGCAGAACCAATTACCGCAAAATGGTGGTCCCCGCTGAACTGTTCTCTCAAGCTGGCCTCTGCATCCTCGGCAGATAGTCCCCAAAGATGATCGGCGGGAAGTTTACGTGTTTGTTGATCATCGATTACTAGGATGCAAGGTGATTCCGCCTTGCCTGTGATCAGAATGGCATCGTTGCCGCTTTTTTTTCCAGCCAGTGCAAAAGAGCTACTGGCGAGGGAATCGTTGAGGCGACCGGTTAAAGGACTGCGACTGACAACGGCAAATTTAGCGCTGGTGGTTAACGGACTTCCTATTAAGGGGCTAAACGCGAACACTAACGAAGATTCAGCACTCAACGGGTCGTGTTGCCACGCGTTATGCTTGAGCAGCAAATGAGTACCGAGTGCTGAGCCGCCAGGGAATCGACGAAACGTTGACTCAGTTATCGAAGATTGGCTGCTGGTACCCGTCGTTGCATCGACGGTGGTGTAAACGCCATGATATCCAAAGATACTCATGTCACCCTCCCGCGTCGGTAGAAAGAATCAAAATATGGTCGCCGTTAACAACTTGGGTATCCAACGACCTCACAAATTGGTCTCCGTTAAGATTAATGATTGTTTCGCGAGACAATTCGTCTCCAGTTAAACACTGTTCGCCAAACGCAGTGTGCCGTTCTGCAATTTCTGTTAGCACGTCGAAGAGTGATGTGGGAGAGTTGGCAAATGAAAGTGAATCCGAACTGACACCCGTCTTTTGTCGGGGCACGCCGAAATACTCGATCGTAACAAACATTTGTTGCGTATCCGCTGAAAATTAATTTAGTGTCGCTTGCACTTGCAGGTGCGACACGTGAGAATAAGGGTCATACGCTATCGTATGCGGAAAGTAGTATATTCACAATCAACGATGGCCTGTTCGTTCACGTAAGCTATAGATAAACGATTTTTAAAGTAGGATTCCCATGGTTAAATTGTCTCATAAAAAAATGGTCTTCGGATTGGCGTGCTTCCTGTTTGCAGTTACCTCGATATCAATCTTGGTTGCGGAGGGCCCAAAAATTTCGGATCCTTCCAAAGTCGATTCAGATTATGCGTTGCAAGGCGAGTATTCGGGAAACTATGAGGACGAAGATGGCAATACTGTCAAAGCGGGCGCTCAAGTGATTGCTAGTGGAAATGGCAAATTTCGTATTGCCTTTTATCATGGCGGTTTGCCAGGCGATGGGTTTAAAAATGATAAGTCGACGATTGTACGAGCTGATGGCGAATTAAAAGATGGTCAAGTGCGTTTCGAGCACAAAGAGATAGGCACGGTCGTTCTTAATGACGGGCGGTTAGAGTTGTATGATTTGACTGATAAAGATGGAGCGGCGCTCGCGAAAGTACACCGCAAGAGTTCGACTTTAGGAAAGAAGCCCCCAGCGGGTGCTGTGGTTTTGTTCAATGGTAAAGATGTCGATGCCTGGAAAAATGGGAAAAAAGCGCCGGATGGTTTATTGATGACGGGTCAGACAAGTAAGGCGCGTTTTCAAGATCATTATGTGCATGTCGAATTTCGTATACCGTATCAACCGTTAGATCGAGGTCAAGCGCGAGGCAATGCGGGTATTTATGTTCAAGGTCGATATGAAGTTCAGATGCTCGATTCATTTGGGCTTGTTGGCAAAATGAACGAATGTGGTGGAGTATATTCTGTTTCCGATACTCCAATTAATATGTGTTTCCCGCCGCTGGTTTGGCAAACGTATGATATTTATTACACCGCCGCTCGATATGATAATGCGGGTAAGTTAATGACCAATCCATGGATGACGGTTTATCACAATGGAGTGAAAATCCATGACAAACTTGAATTGCCAGGCAATCGGAATACAACAGCCGCACCGCTGGCGGCTGGTCCGGAAGCGGGACCGGTATATTTACAGGACCATGGGTGTCCAGTGCGATTTAGGAATGTGTGGGTCGTGGAAAGTGCACAGCAATAACCGCGGCAGCCGGTTTCATTCTTCCTGATAGCCATCTTGATCGATAACTTCAAAAACATACCCGTTGGGATCTTCAAAAAAGAATCGTTCGAACGGAGTGTCTCGCAGTGGATCGATGAGTGTAGCGCCGTGGTCGACAAGCCTTTGCTTTAGGTCGGGAAATTCGCTGCCTGGTTGGAAGATGGCGAAGTGTCTGCCAAACTCCGCTTCAAATGGAGATGGTTTAAATCCTTCTACCAACAATAAGTGCAGTTGTTGATTTTCGGTAATATTGAGCCAGTCCGCGGTGCGATTGATGTTGTCAGGCTGTGAAATAGGTGTCCAACCTAACGTGTTTTGGAAAAACAGACTGCTCGTCTTGACATCATCAGTAGCAAGTGTGAGGTGGGCAAATGTCATTTGGTGGATCCTTTGTGGTTGACGTCTCTTCTATCATAGGCGGGTTTGCCTATACAATACAGTTGGAACAAAAAATGTAGCCGCGATGCACAGCGGAAGTGGCTCGACGATCAATAAAATCAGGCTTTGGAATGTTGGATTAGAAATGGCAACGAGAATGGGAATAAGACTACTTGGATTACTACTAGCGATCAGTTTATTGGGCTTGGCGATTGGATGTGGAGCAAATCCGGAGCCTGATCAGGCGCCGCAGGTGAAAAAGAAAAAAGTGATACCCGGTGTGAATGCTCCTTTAACGGGGACGGCCAAAGCACGTCCGAAACGGGAGAACCCTCAGACCAGCTTGGATTTGGAGGTTGAACCGCCGTCACAACAAACGGTTCGTCCGGCTACCGCGATTCATCCAGAAGTCAATCGGCTATTGGAAATGTTCAAACAGTCCAAAGATGATGCCCCGACATTGGTTGTCTGGATCGTCGATCGTACCAAGAGCGCAGCAAATATGGTGGACGCAGTAAAAATGCAGGCGCAGTATTTTTACGATGGCTTGGTGATCGAGGCAGAACAGCAAGCCACAGCGAATTCAGAAGAAGTGGATGAGCAAACAAAATTATTGACATCGGTTTATTCCTTTGGTGAATCAACACAACGGCATTTAGAGGCGTCAGGTGATTTCCAGGCGGTGACCGAAGCGTTTATGCAAATTGCTATCGATTCCTCTGGGGTGGAAAATGCATTTGCCGCTGTGCGACAGGCGACAGACGACGTATTGGACTTGCGCCGCAAGCAAGGATACGAAGTCTTTTTAGTCGTTGTGACTGATGAAGCGGGCGATGATCAGGAACAGGCGGAGTTGTTGCGAAGTGATTTAGCAAAATACGCGATACCCGTGTATGTGGTCGGTGTCCACGCCCCGTTTGGCAAACGTGCGATTTTACCAGAGCACGTTGAGGCAGGTGTGGGTGGGGTCGCGGGACGAAGATTTATCAATCAAGGTCCAGAAACACGCGATACAGAGCAATTGTTAATGGAATATCCATCCGCTTCGATGGTCACGGAAACGGTTGATAGTGGGTTCGGTCCTTTTGCATGGGAATATATTTGTCGAGTTAGTGGTGGCTCTTTCTTAGCGTTACGAGCGCCAGGTTACACCTCGTCGATGTTGAACCGACCGGGTAGCCGCCCGGTGGCGTTGATTGGTTCATATAATCGCTCGTCGTTGCAAAAATACGCTCCAGATTATATTAGCCAAGCTGAGTATGAAGCAAAGATTCAAGAGAACAAAGCGCTAGCTGCTTTGATTCAAGTGTCCAAGCTGGAAACGATTCAAGTGCTGAGTAACCCCACGCGAGATTTTATGAAACGTGACGAAGCGTCGTTCAGCCGTGAATTGAGTCAAGCACAATTGGCGGCCGCGCAACTAGAGCCGGCACTGCTGCAAGCTTATGAAATATTACGACTTGGTGAATCTGACCGTAGCAAATTGACGAACTTACGTTGGCAAGCTGGGTATGACTTGGCGATGGGACGATTGCTAGCTGCGCGTTCTCGTGTTGAAGGTTACAACGCAATGTTGGCATTAATGAAACGCGGCAAAAAGTTTGAAAACGAGATGAGTACGGCGTGGGTGTTAGTACCGTCGACGGATACAGAAGTGGGAAGTGTGCTCAAGAAGATTGGAGACCGCGCGATACAGTATTTAGAGCGTGTGAAGACCGAGCATCCAGGGACTCCATGGGCACGGATGGCAGAAATGGAATTACAGGTCCCCGTGGGCTGGCAATGGCAAGAACAATAGCAGCCACAAAATATTACGCGCTCAACCCCAGTCAGCCTGCTTCCTGATATAGCGTAGGCCGCAGCCATGCAATTGTAATAATCTGAAGTTCCCTAAGATCAGCAGTCATTTACGGTTGATATTATCAACGATGGTCATGACGATGGCATTTAGTTTTGGTTCGGCGAGTTGTGCGATATCAATCACACCTTCGGCAGTCGTTTCAACCAATGCATCAGGCTTGGCGACATTAGTAACCGCGGACAACGCCAAGACTCGCATCCCCAAGGCATGAGCGACTAACACTTCGGGAACAGTCGACATCCCGACCACATCACCGCCAATTTTGCGAACCATTCGATATTCGCTACGAGTTTCATAATTTGGCCCCGTGAGTGCGACGTAACATCCTTGCTGTAAATAGAAGCCTGCGCGACGTCCAGTTTCCATAGCGTCTTCGATTAGCTGTGGGTCATAGATCGGTGATTTAGTATTGTTGCGAGTTTGAGTTAACGCAGCCAACTGCGGGTTCACTCGGAAAGTGAGATTGATGTGACTATTGATGACAAGAATATCGCCACCGGATAGCTTTGTATTCACACCTCCACTGGCATTGGAGACGATTAGAATGTCGGCTCCCAATTTCCGCATGACATGCACTGGCAAAATAGCATCATTGATAGGGTGTCCTTCATATAAATGAAATCGTCCTTGCATGGCGATCAGCGGAACGCCTTTGATCGAGCCTGATACGAGTTGTCCTTTATGGTCGGGTGCTGAGGAGTGCGGAAAATGCGGTATGTCGGCGTAGGAGATGGCGACTGGATTTTCGATCCGATCGGCGAATTGCCCTAAGCCGGTACCTAGAATGAGTGCAACACGAGGTGTTTGTTTGACGCGTTGCTGCACGTGAGCATACGCTTCTTGAATTCGCTGAGAATCTAATATGCTGCTGTTCATGGTGTTCATGCCGCTCGTTTGAACGTTGCTAAGCTTGCTCTAAGGCTAGCACGCCTTTAACTAGAGTAGTCAATCGTGGTTCGGCTTCGTTGGCGACGGCGATGATTTCCTCAACGTTAGCTGGCTTCAATGCGTCAGCTAGGCACATATCGGTAATCACAGAGAAGCCGACACAACGCAGACCACAGTGCACAGCGACAAGAACTTCGGGAACGGTTGACATGCCGACGACGTCAGCGCCGATGGTTCGTAAGAAGCGATATTCAGCGCGAGTTTCTAAGTTAGGGCCGGCGACAGCCACAAACACTCCGCGGTGTGCCACGATATCGGCAGCGCGTGCAACGCAGAGGGCGCGGTCGACTAGAGCTAGTTCGTAGGGCTCACACATATCTGGGAAGCGTGGTCCGAGTCGGTCATCGTTGACTCCAATCAGTGGATTGTCACCCATTAAATTGATTTGATCTTCGATAATCATAATATCACCACAGCGATATGTTGGATTCATACCGCCACAGGCATTGGACACGACAAGTAGTTCAGCGCCCATTGCTTGCATCACGCGCACGGGCAAAGTGATCAACTTAAGGGGATAGCCTTCATACATGTGCATGCGACCTTCCATTGCCATGACGGGCAGTCCATCGAGAGTGCCACAGATTAGTCTACCGGCATGACTGACAGCGGTGGATTGAGGAAAGTGTGGGATGTCCGCGTAATCCAAGGTAGCTTCAACATCGATTTCTGCTACTAAACTACCAAGCCCCGTGCCGAGGATAATTCCAGCATGGGGGGTCTTATTCCATTGGCCGCGGATGGCCTTGGCCGCTTCTGCTATTTTTTCAAACAAATCCAACATGGGTCATTCACTATTATAATGTGATAGGGGTACCTAATGATTAAGTAGCTTAGTGTACATCAAACCACGTATGAAGACGAATGACCTTAGCGTGAAGGGCTAATCCACCTGTTAGTCTGATTTCCCCCTAGCGGAAAACGGTAGTTCAATCCAAAATATATGAACAATTCCACGTTAAAGGTCGATTTGATAAGAGTAAGGACTGCAGTGGAATAAAACAAACGCGTCTTCTTATTTAATCAGTTTCAAATGACAGAAACATATATTTTGATTCCGGGTCGCACCAGTAAACAAGGTGTGGGAATCAGTGAAGGCAAGTTTGGTGAAACATATCAAAGCGAAACTACCTGTTTGCAGGTGGCGAGCGAAGATATGACTTCCTGTGGGTTAACCGATGGCGATTGGGTGCGGCTGGAAAGTGAATTTGGCCAAATCGAGGTTGTCGTTAAAGCAGCGCGTAAAGATGAACTTCCATCTGGATTGCTGTTTATTCCCTATGGCGATTTATCGAGTCGACTAATGGGAGGGGACACTCACGGCACTGGGATGCCGACAAGTAAAGGATTTGATGTAACCATGCAGCCCATAGCTTCACCAAGCTAGCTGCTAGTCATTTTTTGTAGGTCAAAGTTCTACAGTAAAAAAACTGGAGGCGTTAAGCTCTCCCGTCGTTTAAGTTACTAACGTGCGCACCAAAGTGTGAGACCATTTGAGGTCTGGCAGGATTTTGGAAGTACTTAAAACGAGCATTGAATCGCACGCAGCAGTGGAGGGTGCCATCGATGGCTACTGTTACTCCTGATGCGTCGTCAGAAAATGAATTGAAGGTCGTCACTGATGCAACCTGCACTTTTTGTGGGTGTGTTTGTGATGATATCGATCTTACCGTCGACGGAGATCATATAGTAAAAGCGAAACGTGCTTGCGTCTTGGGCAAAGCGTGGTTTTTGAATCACACAGCGGATGATCGTCCGTCCTGCCTGATCCACGGTAAACCAGCTTCCGTCGAAGCGGGTATCGAGCGGTCCGCAGAGATGTTGGTTTCGGCGCGCTATCCGTTGATTTATGGCCTGAGCGATACAACTTCGGAATCACAACGAACAGCTGTGGGAATTGCCGATTGGGTTGGTGCGAATATTGATACAACCAGTTCTGTATGTCATGGTCCGACAGGCATGGCCTTGCAAGGTGTCGGTGAGGTTACCGCATCGTTGGGAGAAGTACGCAATCGAGGGGATATGATTATTTTTTGGGGCGCAAATCCCGCTGAAAGTCATCCGCGACACTTTACCCGATATAGCCTCACGCCCAAAGGAATGTTTCTGCCCAATGGCCGTAAAGATCGCACGTGTGTGGTGGTTGATGTTCGTAAAACCAAATCCGCTAAAGCCGCTGATATTTTTATTCCAGTAAAACCGCGTAGCGATTTTGAAGCACTGTGGGCCTTGCGGGCATTGGCCAATGATGTGGAGTTAGATCCCAATCAAGTACTGCACGACACCGGTATTGAACTATCAGTATGGCAGGACTTAATGACACGTATGAAAGCGGCTAAGTATGGTGCGATTTTCTTTGGCATGGGTTTGACGATGACTCGCGGCAAACATGCTAACGCTGAAGCACTGTTGGCGCTGGCTCGTGATATGAACAAGCACACGCGGTTTATCTGTAAGCCAAACCGTGGACATGGTAATGTCACCGGTGCTGACAATGTGATGGCTTGGCGGACCGGTTATCCGTTTGGAGTCAATTTTATGCGCGGGTATCCGCGGTTTAACCCCGGTGAATATACCGCTTCGGATGTTCTAGCTCGAAAAGAAGCCGACGCCGCGATGATCATTGCCGCGGATCCCATGGCTAATTTTAGCCAGCCAGCACGAGACCATCTTAAAGCGATTCCTTATATTGCGTTTGACCCCAAAGAAACCCCGACAACCCGCGCGGCAGAAGTTGCGTTTACGGTGGCCACCTATGGCATCAACGTACCAGGGACCGTGTACCGTATGGACGATGTTCCGATCTCGTTACGACCTGCACTCGAATGTCATCATCCAAGCGATCTCGAAATACTCAAAGCGATCGAGAAACAGGTGCAAAAACTAAACATGGAGAATGCAATGGCACAGTCTAAGGACACGAGCCTGCGGCCTGCTCGAGAGAACTTCGGCTCTAACGAATAGGATCTTTTGAAAGCAAGCGGCGGAGCAGACCGATTTGGCCGGCATGGAGCATTTCATGGTGAACACAAAACAACAGACAACCCAGCTTCGTTGGATAAGCAGCGTAAGGATCGTCTACAGGATCGTTGAGTTGGTCCAGCGGATATTCGGCCAGTTCCGACATGGATTGGTCATAGATTGCATGAAACACATTCAAAATATC
>DTSG01000333.1 GCA_012965455.1 Planctomycetaceae bacterium
CTTTAGTCACGATTTAGTACCTCCATGCACAATTCAGTGTAAGCGCGTGCTCCTCTGCTGCGAGGAGCGTATTCTAAAATAGGTTTACCATAGCTAGGAGCTTCGGCAAGCAATGTGTCACGCGGGATTACCGTATCAAATACGATGTCGCCGAAAAACTCACGGACTTCCTGGTCAACTTCGCCAGTCAGCTCTAAGGCGGGGTCGTACATCGTTAAAACAATACCCCCAAATTCAAGCTTGCTGTTTTCCCCCTGCATAACATCACGAATGACATGAATCATTTGTGTGAGCCCCTCCATTGCGAAATATTCACATTGAATCGGCATGAATACTTCCGTGGAAGCTGCTAGTGCGGACTGTGTTAGCGGTCCCACACTTGGCGGGCAATCAATCAGCACCATATCGTAGGCAGTAGTGCTATTGGAAATGTGATAACGCAAGCTTTCCGCTTGACTCGGTTTTCCATCGGCCAAGATTGATACATCTTGAAAACTACGACTGCCCGGCAGCATATCTAAATTTTCAAAATCCGTGGTGTGGATTGCCGACGCAATAGGCTGTTGTTGGACCAGCGGATGACGATCGGTCGGTTCCAGTCCGAGGCCGGTTGTCGAATTACATTGGGGGTCCAAATCGACAAGCAGCGTCTTACACCCCGCTTGCCCTAGGCTTGCAGCAAGGTTTATAGCGGTGGTGGTTTTCCCGACACCCCCTTTTTGGTTGGCTATGCATAAAATGCGAACCACGACAGAACCTTTTATAGAAAGTAAAAAACAACGTTTTGGAATTTTACCGCTATTTATGCATTTGTGAGAATACCAATCAGCATAAACGGGAGTGTTTCACGTGAAACACTCTTTCAGCTATCGTTATTTATTAAACACAATCTGTTTCACGTGAAACACTCTTTTAGCTATCGTTATTTTTTAAAACACGATCTGTTTCACGTGAAACACCCATAGTGTCCGCACCGTACTAGCACATAAAGAACATATTACTACAATGAATTGCTGAATTAACCCATACAGACATGAACTCAAACTTTGAAGTTCCGATAGATAAGAACGAATTAGGAGTGCAAGCCGTGGCGCACACAGAAACAGAACGTCTTCCTTATAAAGTCAAAGATATTTCGTTGGCGGATTGGGGTCGTCGAGAGATAAAGATCGCCGAGAACGAAATGCCTGGGCTCATGTCGCTGCGGGAACAATATGGACAAACCAAGCCGCTCAGCGGTGCGCGGATTGCCGGTTGTCTGCACATGACCATTCAAACCGCCGTGCTGATCGAAACATTGGTTGAACTCGGTGCAGATATCACTTGGTCAAGTTGTAATATTTTTTCCACTCAAGATCATGCTGCGGCGGCGATGGCGGCAGCCGGAATTCCTGTTTATGCCTGGAAAGGGATGACTGAGGAAGAATTTGATTGGTGTATCGAGCAAACGATCACTTTCCCGGATGGTCAACCTTTGAATCTGATTCTTGACGATGGCGGAGACCTGACTGCGATGGTACACCATCGCTTTGCTGAGTTACTGGCAGGAATCAATGGCCTCAGTGAAGAAACCACAACCGGTGTCCATCGTTTGTACCAGATGCACGCCAATGGCGATTTAAAGATCCCAGCGATCAATGTCAATGATTCAGTTACCAAAAGTAAATTCGATAACCTCTACGGTTGCCGCGAATCGCTAGTCGACGGAATTAAACGAGCGACGGATGTGATGATCGCTGGAAAAGTCGCTGTCGTCTGTGGATACGGCGATGTGGGTAAAGGTTGTGCTCATTCGCTACAGCGATACGGTGCCCGAGTCATCGTAACGGAAATCGATCCGATCAACGCTCTGCAAGCCAGCATGGAAGGTTTCCAAGTGACTACCATGGAAGAAGCGGCCACGATTGGTAATATCTTTGTGACCACAACGGGAAATCGCGATGTGATTCGAGGTGAACATATGGCAGCAATGCCTAACGACGCCATCGTTTGTAACATTGGACACTTTGATACCGAAGTCGACGTTGCTTATCTCAATGACACTCCAGGTATTTCCTTCGAACAGATTAAGCCACAAGTAGACCGCTATACATTCGAAGATGGACATTCAGTGATTTTATTAGCCGAGGGTCGATTGGTTAATTTAGGTTGTGCCACCGGACATCCCTCGTTTGTGATGTCCAACTCGTTCTGTAATCAAGTCCTCGCTCAAATCGAACTCTGGTGCGACAAGGACAAATACGAGCTCGGCGTACACGTATTGTCCAAATCCCTCGACGAAGAAGTGGCCCGCCTACACCTAGATCAACTAGGCGTTAAGTTGACCGTACTTACGCCGGAGCAAGCTGAGTACATTGGCGTCGATGTCGCTGGTCCCTACAAACCAGAACACTATCGATATTAATTTAAAACATCTCCGCAACACAGCGATCTGTTTCACGTGAAACAGGTACTACAACAACAGGGACTGAGGCAGCACAATGGTGCAAATTGAAGCGTTCAAAGGATTGCGTTACGAACTTGGGCATGTCGGATCACTTAGTGATGTCATCGCTCCACCCTATGACGTCATCGGTCCCGAGTTACAAGATGAACTCTACAAGAACCACCCAGCGAACGTTATTCGTTTGATCTTGAATCGAGACGAACCTGGTGATGAAACTGGTGACGAGAAATATGACCGCTCAGCTCGAGCGCTAAAGCAGTGGCAACGCGATGGTATCATTCAAGCCGAAACGTATCCGGCTATTTATGTCTATCATCAACAATTCGAATACGCCGGTCAAACGTTTGTCCGCCGAGGCTTCATGACTCGCATGAAACTAGAGAAGCTAGGGGAGGGCAACGTCTATCCGCACGAGGAAACGCACTCGGCAATCAAAGCGGACCGCCTCAAGCTGTTCAATGCTACCAAAGCTAACGTCAGCCAGATTTTTGGCATCTATCCCGATAATTCTAACAAAGCACAAACCTTGCTTGAAAATGCGATCCAGGGAGCTACTGCTATCGAAGCAACCGACCATCTCGGCGTGCTACATCGGTTATGGCCTGTGTATGACAGCAAGATTATTGGCGATTTAACGGAAATCATGAATCCGCGACCGATGTTTATCGCGGATGGACACCACCGTTATGAAACCGCTTACAATTACCGCGAGCAACTCGAATGCGAAGGCTTGTTGACTGCCAACCATCCTGCACAATCGGTACTGACGATGTGCGTTAGCATGCACGATGCCGGCATGATCGTTCTCCCAACCCACCGATTATTCGAAGGAGTTGCCCAATACGACTCTACGACATTGATACAGAAATTGCAGGGTTGCTTCGACGTAAACACAGCCGGTACCGGGCCCGCGCGAGCAGCAGCCGTCTGGGAACAAATCGAACTAGAAGACCAGCAAGGTATGCTCGGCTTCTACTGCCCTGTAGACGACACTTGGGTCGTGGCGAATCTCAACGACACTGGCCGCACTAAAATGGCGGAAATCGCAGGCAACCAGAGCACTGACTGGCAAGGCCTCGGCGTCAGTCTGTTGCACCGACTCATCATGGACACGCTCCTCGGTGAGGTGGACCTGCCCAAACCAACCTATGTGCATCAAGTAGAGGAAGTCGCCGAGGAACTGGCGGCAGACCAAGATACAAACAAGTTCGGCTTAGCTGCTCTCGTCATGCCAGCAACTCTCGAACATATCAAAGCCATCAGTGAACATGGTGAACGAATGCCTGCCAAGAGCACCTACTTCTACCCAAAAATGCTCTGCGGACTGGTCATCAATCCATTGACATAATTGTGCCAGCGATATGCGGTGGTGTCTCCGTGATTTATGCCAAGCTGTCAAACGCGGCAATTGCATTCGTAACAAATCGCTGCACTAGCTCCGCATCCTTCTTTCCCGCTGAGGACTCAACACCACTGGCAACGTCGACTGCCGTTGGGCACGCCACGGTGATCGCTGAGGCAACATTGTCCGCATCCACTCCTCCCGCTAACACCCATTCGTACCCCCCAAACGTGGGGGTGTTGTTTTTGAGTGCTTCCCAGTCTAACCGCTGCCCACTGCCGCCGTAGCTACCAGATTGAAAAGCATCAAGCAATATCGCTTGCAGTGTAATATCCAGCGTCGTACAAGCCGCGAGAAAATCAACGATCTCGGCCGTTTCATTTTCACGGCACCGAAACGCTTTGATCAATGGTAGATCTTTGAGTTGCCGCAGGTAGTTAGGATCTTCGTCGCCGTGAAGCTGTACGTACTGTAAACCGATCTCTTGATGGATTGCGCGAACATCGTCAACCGCGTGGTTCACAAACAGGCCGACAAGTTGGATCTCATTACCAACGGCGGCCGCGATCTCAACAGCCAGAGAAACTGTAATACACCGAGGGCTCGGATCATAGAAGTTTAACCCGATGGCATCAACACCCGCAGCACAACACGCTTTCGCATCCGCCACGGAGGTAATTCCACATACTTTTGTCTTAAACAATGCAGTCATTCCCGTTCCTAACACAACAATTGTAATCAGCACCAAAAACAGTCTGTTGGTTCATGAAAATTAGCCAATTGCCGTAATTGTTTCACTCGCTTCCCTATTTTAACGTACTCGGGCAACAAGATAGAGGAAATAGTGAAAGTTGGATTGGCAGTTTATCGAATCTACAGCAAACCAGCTAGACACGCCGATATCCATCATAGTGCTACATCACTGAATTGTAATGATGTAGTCGCTGTTGTTAAACAATTGTTAACCATTCGTAAATTAGTTGTGGGACAGTCACAACGGGCTATTGTTGGCAACCACTAAAACAAGTTGCCAAGCGTATTTGATATGTACACAAGTTTCTACAAATTAGATAAGACTCCATTTGCGTTTGCTCCTTCGCCTGAATGTTTTTACGCAAACACCGAATTATGCGAGTCGCTGCGTACGCTACGCCGCGTGATCTTTCGTGGCGAAGGGCCAGCCTTGATCGTCGGCCCAAATGGCACTGGGAAATCAACAATTTGTGAGTTGTTGGTTGAACACTTTCGCAAGTCGCACCAAATTGTACACTTCCGCAGTGCCAGCTTCGCCACGGGGCGTGACATCATCGAGCAATTCTTACTCAGCCTCGGCGGCACGGTGGTTCAACAAACTACCGCTGAACTGCGAACAGCGATCGTTGGCCGTGTCTGCAATATAGTGGAAAACCCAGAACCCATACTACTTGTTATTGATGAAGCCCACCGCATGCCCCCAGAGATCATTCGCGAACTGCAATCTTTGCAGAACATCGTGCACCAAGGCAATTCCCGTATTTGCATAATTCTCGCTGGCACATTGAAAATCGAAGAATTACTGACTGACCCCATACTCGAATCGTTCAACCAACGCATCGCTCATCGTTGCTACGTCGCCGCTGCTAGCAGGATGGAAACAACAGCGTTAATCAACGAACAACTTGTCCAGGCTGGGCGCAGCGTCAGCGAAATATTCACCCGTGGTGCACTACGCCGCATCTATGAATTCACTCAAGGTGTACCACGGATTATCAACCTGCTAGCCGACCGCTGTCTCATCATTGGGTTGCAGCGCGAGATGCAAGTCATTGAAGAACACGATGTCGAGTTAGCTTGGGCTGACCTGCAGCAACTCCCGCCACCTAAACCAGTGGCCACCGCGGAAGAAGCGACAACCCCAGACAATTCGGCCGAACCATCAGCCACAGTCGAATTTGGCATGCTGTCAGACGTATAGGTTACAATAACGGCATGACAAAATACCTCGTAACTGGAGGTGCGGGATTCATCGGCTCGCACATCGTTGATGCCCTAGTGGCGCGCGGTGATGAAGTCGTCGTCCTCGACGATCTTTCTTCGGGTAACCTAGAAAATCTCCAGCAATCAGCCTCAGCCATCAAGTTTCAACAAGGTTCGATCCTCAATTCTGAGTTACTCGACGAGCTGCTTGCGGATGTGGATATCGTGTTCCACCAAGCCGCAATGGTCTCCGTTCCCCGCTCGCTTGTCGAACCAGCGCTCACCCATCAAATCAATGCGACAGGTACGCTCACGGTCCTCGAAGCGGCTCATAAATCAAATGTCCGTCGACTCATTTATGCTGGGTCCAGTAGTTGCTATGGTAACACCACCGAAAAAGTGCAATCCGAACTACAGGTACCAGTACCAATCTCTCCCTACGGAGCAGCAAAACTCGCTGGCGAACAATACTGCCACGCCTTTTATCACAGCTTCGGACTCGAAGCCGTAACACTACGTTATTTCAATGTCTTCGGTCCGCGACAAGACCCCGCCAGTCCCTACTCTGCAGTGATTCCCTTGTTCATTACGGCCATGCTACGAGGCGAGAGCCCCACGATTTTCGGGGACGGCACTCAATCCCGCGACTTTACGTACATTGATAATGTTGTCCATGGAAACCTACTGGCTGCGGATGTAGAAACCGTATCTGGTGAACCTATCAATATGGCAAACGGCGAAAGTAATTCATTGCTGGATGTCGTTGCCTTAATCAACAAGTATCTCGTTTCCGACGATCAGCAAACCAGCGCAGCGTTCGAACCCATCGAACCAATATTTGCGGCAGCACGGACAGGCGATATTCTGCACAGTCGCGCTGATATTGAACGCGCAATGAGTCAACTGGAGTACGAGAGTCAAGTTGATTTTTCCACGGGGATCGCCAAAACCGTGGAGTATTACCGTAATTTGCCTCGCTAGGTAAACCGATGACACCGCTCCACAAGACACTCGTCGCTATTGCCACATATAACGAACGCGATAATGTTCACCGCCTTGTCGAGGCCATCCGCCAAGCATTACCGAATACCGACATTCTAATTATTGACGACGGTTCACCAGATGGCACCGGCCAATGGTGTGAAGCCCAGGCAGATGAGCACGAATGGTTTCACCTAATCCAGCGAGGTAGCAAACAAGGATTAGGTACAGCTACGATCCGCGGGATGCAATTTGCGATTGAGCACAAATATGCCCTATGGATTGCCATGGATGCGGACTTCAGCCATCCTCCCGAGCAGTTGCCAAAAATGGTTGGCACCATTGGTAACTTAGACTCTCCAGATTTTGATTGTGTGATCGGCTCACGATACATCAACGGTGGTAGCGTGGCCGGATGGTCATGGTCTCGGCGGTTCATGAGCCGCGGAGTCAACCTTTACGCGCGCCTGCTCCTTGGTCTCAAACCACGCGATTGCAGCGGAGCATATCGGTGTTGCCGAGTTGAGCTGCTATCACAACTGGATTTTTCACAATTCCTTTCGCATGGCTATTCCTTCATGGAAGAGTTTCTTTGGCGACTTAAGAAACTCAACGCACGAATCGCAGAGATTCCAATCATCTTTACGGACAGGGAGCACGGCGCTTCGAAGCTTAACAAACGCGAGGCTATCCATTCTCTGTGGATCCTCTTTAAACTCGGTTTGCAAAACTGGCTTCGTAAAAATTAACGTACATTCACGATTCAAAAGACCCCTTCACATTTCAAAAGGGCTTGCTAACCGGTTTACAACCACTCTCGTTGGCAACTAAAATTGTGACTACAAGCTTGTCTTTGAATATTCAAATCGATACTAACTCCAAAATCACGAAAGCATTGGCATGTCAGACAACAATGGCGAAAACGTAACTGAGAACACAAATGAAAACCCCAGCAGTTCCATTGATACAGTCATGCAAGAAACTCGCCTGTTTCCCCCGACTGATTCGTTCTTAGAAGGTTGTGAAATTGGATCGCTCGACGCCTATGAAGCACTGTATGACCGTGCCAAAGCTGACCCTGTTGCTTTTTGGGAGGACTTGGCTCGCAATGAACTTCATTGGTTTGAAGACTTCCATACCACACTGAACTGGAATGTACCCAATGCCGAATGGTTTGTCGGTGGCAAGACGAACGTATCCTACAATTGCCTCGATCGCAATCTAGAAAACAACGCTGATAAAACTGCCATTATTTGGGAAGGTGAGCCTGGTGATGTTCGCACCTTCACGTATCGTGAATTACACAGCGAGGTTTCACGCTTGGCCAACGCTTTTAAAAAGGCTGGAGTGGAACAAGGCGACGTTGTTTCAATCTACATGCCAATGGTGCCTGAACTTGCGTTTGCGATGTTAGCGTGTGCGCGTATCGGAGCTGTCCACAGTGTCATTTTTGCTGGATTCTCGGCAGAATCCATTGCCGACCGCAACAACGACGCCAGCGCCAAAGTGCAACTCACCGCAGACGGTGCCTACCGCCGCGGTAAAGTCCTAGAACTGAAGAAAATTGTCGATGAAGCACTCGAAAAATCACCGACTGTCGAAACCTGCATTGTCCTCGCCCGTACGGACACAGCGGTTGAGATGCGAGAAGGCCGTGATCTGTGGTGGCACGATTTACTAGAACAAGTAGACGATGATTGCCCAGCCACTCCATTGGACAGTGAAGCACCTCTGTTTATTCTTTACACGAGCGGTTCTACCGGAAAACCTAAAGGCATTAAACACACCACAGCGGGCTACAACTTGTATGCCAAGAAGTCCTTCGAGTGGGTGTTCGACATCCGCGACGACGACATTTTCTGGTGTACTGCCGATTGTGGTTGGATCACCGGTCATACCTATGTAGCTTACGGCCCCCTTTGTGCCGGAGCGACAATTGTGATGTTCGAAGGCGCTCCTAATTATCCCGCGGAAGACCGTTTCTGGGAACTCATTGAAAAGCACAAAATCACGATCCTCTATACCGCTCCCACGGCCATCCGCGCATTCATAAAATGGGGAGATCACCATGTCGACAAACATGATCTATCAAGCCTGCGATTACTGGGCACCGTAGGCGAAGGCATTAATCCGGAAGCTTGGATGTGGTATCACCATAAAATCGGTGGCGCGCGTTGTCCGATTGTGGATACTTGGTGGCAAACGGAAACCGGCGGAATTATGATGTCTCCCTTGCCCGGAGCTATTGCCACCAAGCCTGGCAGCTGCACAAAACCACTGCCCGGTATTCTACCAGCGATTCTCGACGACTCCGGTGCTCCCGTAAGAGAGAACCAAGGCGGCAAGCTTGTCTTGACACACCCGTGGCCAGGTATGTTGCGGGGAATTTGGGGAGATGACGAGCGATTCCAAGAAGCTTATTGGGACATGTTTCCCGGACTCTACCTCGCCGGTGACAACGCGCGCTGTGATGAAGACGGTTACTATTGGATCATGGGCCGGATTGATGACGTCATCAATGTATCGGGGCACCGACTAAGTACGATCGAAATCGAAAGCGCCCTAGTCAGCCATGAAAAGGTTGCCGAAGCGGCTGCCGTCGGACGTAAGGACGACCTCAAAGGCCAAGCCATCGCCGTCTTTGTAACACTAATCGACTCAGAACCAAGCGACGAGCTAAAACAAGAGTTACGAATGCACGTCCGCAAGGAAATTGGTGCACTTGCTCAACCCGACGATATCCGCTTCACCAACGCACTGCCAAAGACTCGCAGCGGAAAAATCATGCGTCGGCTGCTAAAAGATATAGCCGAAGGCAACGAAAACCTTGGGGACACAACTACCCTGGAAGACTACACCGTGCTTACTCAACTCCGAGCCGACGACGAAAGCTAAGGCAGCTTTAACGCTGCCTGTTAATTGCCTAGAGAACTACATCCCACTCGTGCTGGCGGTCGTACTATCAGGGCTGGCAGGATTTTCTTTGTTCGTCAATCGTTTGTCAGCTGCATTCCACTTGCGTATCATCTCTTGTGGGTTTTCGAAATTGAGGTACGTCGGTTGCTCGTTCTCTGCCACGCGAGTTGCCATCCCGGCGATCCGCCAACCGTTGGCTTGCTTACGCAATACCCAAATAATTTCAAACGAGGAAGCGATACCGTCGCGACTTGTTTCGCTCCATTGGCTGTTGACATAGGCTCCGCCCGACACCAACTCCAACGCACCAACACTAAACTTGGCCGTCGGCGAACCTGGACTACGGACCACTAGGTCGTGTTTCGCTGTTTCGGTTCGAGCCTTAGCCGTTAACAGACCCGTGACTTGTTCGTCACTGCCTTGCTGCAACGCCGATAAAAAATGCTCGACAACCTGCTCGGGCGTCGCCGAAGCTGATAAATCAACAACAGGCACCGCGGATCCCATTGTCAAAGTTCGCGCGGGAGATTCTTGCGGAGGTTCCGCCAACTCCGCGTCGGAGCCCGGATTTAGATTTACAACAGGTGCCACCAATTCTGGAGTGCTGCTGGTCGAGTCAGTGTCAGCATCACCGCAACCGGTTACGCCGACTAACCCTAGTAGT